>DUDC01000356.1:1889-9113 GCA_012959465.1 Planctomycetaceae bacterium | reverse complement strand
GTTTTTATTGCTGGCTCGTCAAGATGTTAAAGAGATGATGGCACACACTGGCTGGAAGGAACCCACGCGAAGCGATAACAAATCACCCAGGCAACCAGCGATGATTGCTGCTATAATCGGGCGACTCAAGTTTTGCCACGTACAACGTATCTCGGTGAACTTTGATGGCCCGCCTATTATTCTGCGCGTTGATCTTATCCGCGAATAGCGTGTCGTTCGCCGCTGAAACAACGGCTACGATACTCAGAGTATTACCCACGAAAATCGTACTCGGTGGTCTCAACCGTGAACAACAGATCGTGGTGACGGCAATTTCGCAAGACGGCCAGCAGTTCGATGTAACACACCGTTGCCAGATCGCATCCGACGATCCAGTCATCTGCGTTTGTGACGGAACGCGGTTGCAGGGTCGTACGGATGGAGAGACCTCTGTTCGCATCCGGTTTGAGTCGCTCGAACAGACCATCCCCGTGAAGGTTGCCGGATACGGCGAATACCCACCAGTTCATTTTCGACGCGACGTAATACCGTTGCTGTCGAAGACCGGCTGCAACAACGGCGGATGTCACGGCAAAGCAGCGGGGCAAAATGGCTTCAAATTGTCGGTGTTCGGTTTTGACGCTGTGGCCGACCTTAATGCAATGGTCAAAGAAGGACGTGGCCGAAGGCTCTTTCACGCAAATCCAAAAAACAGCTTGCTTCTTCTCAAAGCGACAGGACAGACACCTCATGGTGGTGGGCAGCGAATCCGCCCCGATTCGCCGGACTATTTGCTAATTGCCGAGTGGATTAAACAGGGAACACCTTGGGGCGACGACGATGCACCTCAAGTCGCACGCATCGAAATCGAACCTCATGAACGCATACTTCGAATGCGTGATGAGTTGCAGATCCTGGTCACGGCAGTCTACGAGGATGGGGCCCGCCGTGATGTAACGTCGGCAGCTGCCTACCTGAGCAATGCAGAAACCGTCGCCAAGGCAGATGAGCAGGGGCATGTTCAAACCGGGAACTTTCCCGGTGAAGCTGCAATCACAATCAACTATATGGGCCAAGTCGCCGCAACCAAGATCATCGTCCCGCTGAACATGACTGCCAAATCCGTCAACGCGCCGACAACCAATCGCATCGACGAATTGGTCGTGGCCAAACTCGAAAAGATGGGTATCTCCCAATCGCCATTGTCGGACGATGCCACGTTCCTACGGCGATTGTATCTCGACACGATCGGAACACTTCCCTCGGCCACCGAGGTACGCCGTTTCATAACGAGCCCAGATCCAGAAAAGCGAGAACAAAAAATCGAATCGGTCCTCAAGCGACCGGAGTTCACCGACTATTGGACGTTGAAACTCGCCGACGTGTTACTGGCCGATAGCAACAAATTGGGCGAGCGAGGTGCCTACGAATTTCACCAATGGTTGCGAACTCAAATTGCCACGAACCGACCGTACAACGAATGGGTTCGCGAACTGATTACGGCCAGCGGCTATTCCAACAAGTACGGTCCGGTGAATTTCTATCGCGCCATGGACAAACCGGAAGAGATGGCCAAAGCGATCAGCCAAGCGTTCCTCGGCATCCGGCTTGATTGCGCGCAATGTCACCATCATCCGTTCGACCGCTGGGGCCAAGAGGATTTTTTTGGTATGGCCGGCTTCTTCAACGGCCTCGAACGCCGAGACGTCATCGGTAGCGGCCAGCTGGTTTTCCACAAAGGACACACTCCAAGCAAGATGCCACTGACTGGCGAAGCGGTCAAAACGCGGGCGCTTGGCCAGCTACCGTTTGCAGATCTCGACCAAGGCGACCCTCGCATCAAACTTGCCGATTGGGTGACAAGTCCCGAGAATCCATGGTTTGCAAGATTGCTCGCTAATCGACTTTGGAAGAGTTTCCTTGGCCGGGGCCTAGTCGAACCTGAAGACGATCTCCGATCGACCAACCCATCCACAAACGAGGCTCTGCTTGCCCATCTGACCGAACAAGTGATTGAAGCAGAGTTCGACATGAAGTCGATCATTCGGCTGATACTGAATTCGCGGACCTATCAATTGTCGAGCGACTCGACGGAAACAAACGCCGGCGACCGACAGAACTTCTCACATTATTTCGTCCGTCGAATGCCCGCCGAAGTCCTGCTCGACGCGATCAGCCAGGTAGCGGGATCTGCGGAACGGTTCCCCGGTATGCCACCGGGTACCCGGAGCATCCAACTTTGGGACAATCGTCTCCCGTCATATTTCCTTGACACCTTTGGGCGATCACAAAGATCGTCACCCTGCGAGTGCGGAAAATCGAGCTCGCCGACCATGGCGCAGGCCTTACACCTGATGAATGCGCCAGAAATCGAGAGCAAAATCGGCGACAAAAACGGCCGCATCGTCAAGTTAGTGAGCACAGATTTGTCTCGCGATCACTTGATCGATGAGTTATGTTTAACGGCGATTGGCCGACCACCTCGTCAAACGGAACGCAAGGTTGCGGAGCGATTATTTTCGATGCAGCCGCCCAAGCAAGCTGCCGAAGACTTCTTGTGGACGTTGTTAAACTCGTACGATTTCTTATTCATTAAGTAAGGCCGCCGGGGTCTAGCCCACGGTTCTTGCGTTGCCAGCGGAGCATGGACGTTTTTTCTGGTTGGAACGGGACGCTAGCGCGTACCGGCTAGTTTGAAGGGCAACGAGGATAATAGGACCCAGACGATGGTGTCAAAACGAAAACGGGGAATGGAGCGTCGAGACTTCCTTCGAGTGGGGACGGTCGCCGGCCTGAGCCTGGCCGAGATCATGCGGCTACGGGAAACATGCGCTGCAGAGGGAGGCTCCGACGATGTCAACTGCATTTTCATCTTCATCATTGGCGGCATGCCTCATCAAGACATGTGGGACCTCAAGCCCGCCGCCCCAGCTGAGATCCGTGGTGACTTCACACCGATCAGCACATCGGTTCCGGGCGTTCAAATCTCCGACGTCTTGCCCAAGACAGCGGGCGTGACGGATCGCCTGGCGATCCTTCGCAGTTTGACCCACAGTAAGTCTGTCCATCAAGACGGTTACCATGCGATGATGACGGGTAAAGAGCCAACGGCGTCGCTCGATCGCAGCAACAAGAACAACAACCAGCACCCGTCGATTGGATCTCTCGTCGCGAAGTTGGGAAAACAGGGTGCGATGCCACCCTACATCTCTGTTCCAAATTTCATCGACAGCGGCGGTCCCTCGTTCCTCGGCCCTAGCCACGGTCCATTCGTGATTGACGCCGACCCGGCAGCGCCGGAGTTTGAAGTGCGCGACATCACCTTACCGGTTGGAGTCGACCCAGAACGAAGTCTCCGCCGCCAAACTGCACTTCGAGAGATTAATCAGCTCGAGCGCGCCAGCGATCGCGTCGACAGGCAAGTCAATGCACTCGACTCGTTCTACCAAAAAGCCTTTAACATGATGACATCGCGACGTGCTAAGGAAGCGTTCAACATAAGCGTCGAACAAACAAGTACCAGAGAGTCTTACGGAATGACCAGTATCGGACAGTGTTGCTTGCTTGGCCGTCGCTTGGTCGAAGCCGGCTGCCGATTCGTCAGCATCGAAAACGGCCACTGGGACACGCACCGCAAGAACACAAAGAGTTTACGAGAGCTACTCTGCCCAGCCTTTGATCAGGCCATCCCGGCTCTATTGAACGACCTGTCGAATCGTGGCATGCTGGAAAAGACGCTAGTCGTTATCTCTACCGAATTCGGCCGCACGCCGCGAATCAACCCACTGCTCGGCCGCGATCATTGGCCAAACGCATTTTCAATCGTCATGGCGGGCGCCGGCTTGAACGTTGGCCAAACCATCGGAGCCACCGACAAACAAGCGGCGTCGGTCGTCGACCGACCAATCTCCCCTGCAGATGTTAGCGCAACTATTCTCAAAGTGCTGGGCATTGACCACAAGCAGGTCCTGCATACGCCACTTGGTCGACCGGTCCCTGTGGTCGACGGTGGCAAGCCAATCTCCGAGTTGTTCGTTTAAGAAAAGCGATGGCGACTGTCCAATGATCCGATGCTTTGCCCTGTTCGCTACATTCATCTTCCTGACGGTAGAGTTGCATGCCCAACCGCGACCGGGAAAAGAACCGACCAGCACACACATCTTTCCTAGCGGCGGTCAGCGCGGCACGGTCGTGAAAGTGCGGGTTGGAGGAGAGTGCATTCCACCCGGTACAGATTTCATGTTAACCGGTGTCGGCGTGTCGGCTAGCGACTTGACGAGGCGACAAGTATCCTCGACAGGCGAAACGTCGCCCCGTCGCATTCCCACCGAAATCCCCATCACGCTTCCTCGTGAGTGGGGTTCCGAAATCACGATCGAAGACGATGCGCGTGCTGGGACAGCCTATTGGCGACTCACTTGCGCTAGTGGCGGCACAGCATCTCGACCTTTCTTGATCGGCGATCTGCCTGAGTGGGTCGAAACCGAATCAAATTCGACGGCCGATCAGGCCGAACGAGTCGAATTGCCTATTACCTTAAATGGTCAAGTGAATGGCGAACGAGACGTTGACTACTATCGGTTTAGTCCGCCGATTGGCAAAGTGGTCGTCTGCGAGCTGTTGGCCGCGCGAATCGGTTCGCGACTGGATGGCATTATTGAGATTCTCGACTCCAAACGCCAAGTGATTCCTGTACAACGAATTCACCAAGGTACTGACCCGATCATTGCCTTCATTGCGACCGAGTCGTCCGAGTATTTTCTGCGAATATCGAACGTCTCCTGGCACGGCAGCCCAGCACATGTTTATCGAATCAACCTCACCACTCGTCCGTTCATTCATTTCTGTTTCCCGGCAGGCGGCCAACAGGGAACAGAACAGCAGGTCAACTTTTTTGCGTTGACTGGTCGGGACGATTACCAGGCGATGACACAAACCGTCCAGTTTCCGGCGATGGCGGACGACGAGTTCATCTTTGGAGACGCAAGCCTTGCAATTAGTGGTGTTCGATTGTCTGTTGATGATTCGCCGAACGAGTTCGAGCGAGAACCGAACGATTCCATGTCGGCAATGATGAAATTGCCAGCACCAGTCACGGTCAATGGACAGCTTCAGACGGCAGAAGATGAAGACTGGTTTGAATTCGCGGCGACGAAGGGAGAGCGGATATCCGTCACTTGCCGGTCGTATCCCCAAGGCGGCCCGGCATTAATAACGGTCACCTTGCTGGATGCCGCTCGTCATCGACTCGCTCGTTCCCGTAGTATCGAATCGACCGACGGTGTTTGTCGTCTGGAATGGCAAGCCCCAATCGACGGCCAGTTTCTACTACGTGTTGCGGACATGCAATATGGTGCAAGAGGAGGTCCCGAGTTCGTTTATCGACTTTCGCTCAGCAAACCAAAACCGAATTATTCACTCTCCCTCGTCGCGGATAACATCAATCTTACTCAGGGCAATGAGGTGAAAGTCGATATTTCCTTGCGGCGAATCGGCGGCTTCGATGGTGCGGTGGAAGTCCATGTTATTGACTTGCCAGAGGGCGTCACTGTCACAGGCAATGTGATTGACAAGGGCAAGACAAAAGGAACACTCACTCTGAAAGCAACGGACGAAGTTGGTGCGGCCAGTCACACGCTGCGTTTGCTGGGACGAGCCACTATCGACAACCAACCGACGGAACGACTGGCCGTGGGCAGACATCTGGGCGTGGATGGCCAAGGCGTTTCGGTGGATTCACCAACCATCGATCAAATCCACCTAACGATCCTGCACAAACCGCTCTTCCGGTTGCAATGCAGCGAACATTATCAATACGCTCATCGAGGTACGGTCTATCCCTATTTGATGGATGTTGAAAGACTGGAAGATTACGACGGATCCATCACGCTTCAACAGGGCGACCGCCAGAATCGTGACATGGATGGTGTTCAGATCCACGACGCTGTGATCGCTGCGGGCGAGACCGAAACGATCGTTCCGATCTACTTGCCGGAGACAATGCACATCAACGTGCAATCTCAATCTCAACTTTACACACAAGGATACGTTCAATTTGTCGACAAACACGGCAAACAACAATCCATGTTGTTTCTGTCTGAAAAACGCAACATGCTTCGGTCGTTACCTCCAATCGTCAAATTAAAGACGGCCGAAAAGACGATCCTGGCGTCGCCTGGCAGTACTTTCCGATGCCGCTTGTCACTCCAACGGACGAGTAACTTTACAGGTCCGATGATGGTTGTTCTGCTCGATCCTCCTGTGGGTTTTACCGCCGAGCCCATCCGCGTTGCCGATCGTCAAAATGAACTCACTCTGGTTGTCCGGGTCGACGACAATGTCGCATTCGACGGCGCAACCGTCCTTCGATTCCGCGCGACAGGTGAACTATACGACGGTCGGCGTGTTATCACGGAAACTACTGTTTCGATTCAGAGCGAATAACGTCGATCGAAGTCAGGACCCCATCACGTTCCCATCGGCAGTTACACCGGCATCCTCTCCGAGCGCAAGTGTCGATTCGAGGGAAGGTCCGATCGAATTCATCCCAATTAAATTGCCTTGTCCCCGGCCCGCAAATCGGACGGCATGATGGGACTTAGTATCTTCGCGAGTATCGTGAATCGTGCAGCCCGTGATGCTGACATGGCTGCAGTCTTCCGCGTCAATGCCGCACGGCACGCCGTTTAGCAACTGGCAGCCAGAAATGTTAATCCGTCGAGAATCGACCAACTCCAACAGCGAAGCGCTAGTGGGCTGGCCGTCGGGATGCTCGTCGAGGATCGAACACCCCGTTATTGTGACGTCGGTGGATCGGACGATGCGGACGCCTGTTCCCATCTGCGGAGTGTGGCGTCGGAACGTATTCGTACCAATGTTAATTTGACGTGAGTCTTCAATGAGCAGGTTTCTACTCCCGCAAGAGTAAATACAGTTACCGCTGAGGGAGATTCCATAGCAACCCGTCAAATGCACGTTGTTCTCTTGGCTGCCAATGATATTGCCGGCGATGGACCAGAGTCCAGGCGGGCGGGCCATGCCGTCGGTGGCTTCGCGGATGCGAATGTTACAACCAGCTTTCGTGGGGGTGGCTTGGATCGTGTTCGAGGCAATCGTAATCTCGTTGACACTGGAACCGGGCTTCGTTGTATCCACGTAGATTTCGGCCGTTGGCTCGGCGTCAGTGTCGTGCTGAGCGTGATTGTTGTATTCAATGTCATTGCCGGTGATCTGCAGATTGCGAAT
>DUDC01000356.1:0-1865 GCA_012959465.1 Planctomycetaceae bacterium | reverse complement strand
GCCCAAACGGTTGTAGCTGATGTGGCAGCTGGCGATGTTGATTTGGTGCAGGTTGACATCGTCCAGGAAGATACCAACTCCCGTGTTGTAATAAACGTGGCAATGGCTAATCAGAACATTGCGATTTCGCTGCGTCAGATGAATCCCGTGGCGACAGCGGCGAATGAGTACACCCTCGAAGACAGACTGCAAGGTCTGGATCATCTGAATACCGTCAGCTTCAGGATGCGCGCCTTCGATTTCGATGTTCTTTATGGTTGGCAATCGTTGATTTGGATAGACGTTTCCTTTCACCGATTTCGGATCGCCGGTGCCGCCGTGTGTGCCGACCAGTCGAAACGCCGGGCCTGCGCCCGTCATCAGCACTCGCGCTGTGCCGCTGGTACCGTCAACTCCGATCGGCCCCCGTTTTGCCAAATCGATTTCGATAGTCTGCGATATCCGGTAGCTACCAGGTGGAAAGTGCAACATCCCGTCACCATCACGGATGGCGTGTTGAATTGCCTCAGTGTCGTCTGTCGTGCCGTCGCCGGTCGCGCCAAATCGTTGGACATTACTCATTGCGGTTTTCCCAAAGTGTGTGGTCATCGGTCCGTACGGAATCTGCTGGCAATTTCTCATCGTAACGAGTTTCATCGCCTCCCGCATCGACCGGAATTCGGCAAATTGGTCGGCCCCGGGATTGTAGAATCGAGCTGGACTGCGAAAATCACGAAGCCGCTTGTTTAACGGACGGCGAGTGACTTGCCCTCGTAGTCGGTTTTCTCAGGTGAAGAATGACGTTCACTAACGTGGACGTGGAAGGAACTAAGACTGACGTGGTTTATCTTATCTGCATCATTGGGTATCTGGTCTTGCTGGCCGGCATCGCCATTTGGAAGTCACGGGACGTGAAGGACCAGAGCGACTTCGCGGTCGCCGGCAGAACCCTCTCACCATGGATGATGATCTGCACGATGCTCGCCGTTTGGATAGGAACCGGATCCATCGTCGGCAACGCCGAGCAGACGTACGAATCGGGAATGGCCGCGATGTTGTTGCCTCTTGGTACGCTTGCCGGCATGGCTTTATTGTCTCTTATCGCGGCTCGAGCGCGGACTGTCGAAGCAACGACCGTTCCCGAAATAATCGAGCGGCGATTCGGTGCGACGGCCCGCAACCTCTCGATGCTCTCGTTAGTCATCGCCTACATGGTGATTGTCAGCTACCAGTTCAACGCCGGTGGAGCAGTACTTGAAGTCATCGTTGGTGACAAGGAACCAACACCGGTTGGCGTCGGCCATCCGTTGACTAGGAAACAATTGACTGACGGGAGTCTCCATTATGAATACAATCCCGAATGGACAGGAACGGCTCGCTTCACCTTGCGATCGGATACTAAAACGCGAAGTGCGGAATCGCACTCGATCGACTTGCTACACGTTCTCAAAGCAAGTTCCGACGGCGGAGCTGTCGGGCTTTCGTCCGCCGCGAACCAACAGCAACGAGTAGAACGATTTCAATTCCAGCGTGACTCTCTCAAGGGGACTCAGTTCATTGTTACCGAAATTCCCGATCGCGGGACGGTCACGGTTATCTCACCCATTTTGACAGCCAGATTCGCAACGATGATCGCGGCAGCGTTCATCATCACCTATGCGGCTGTGGCTGGTTTGATGAGTTTGGCGTGGATGGATCTTGTCACCGGAAGCATCATCATGTTGACGATGGTCATCGCCTTTCCGATTTACTGGTTCAAGGCTGGTGGCTGGGAAGGAATTGAGGCGGCGTTTGTCGCTGACGGGCGGGCCGCACACACAGACCTCTGGGGCGTCTACTCGCCAACGCAACTCATCAACTACATTCTCCCGGTGTTTCTTCTTGTG
>DUDC01000355.1 GCA_012959465.1 Planctomycetaceae bacterium | reverse complement strand
AGGCGTGGTCAGATCGTCCAATTCCGAATCGATCTATGCCGGCAGTGAGGCCCGTATACTACGGCACCCATTCGGGGTAAAACGTGTGAGGTTGGTTTTCGAACGACTCTGTTGTGAACGACAATAACGAAGAAACCGTCGCTTAAAACACATTGTCCTTAACCCTGGTGGGCTCCTGCGTCAGCCCCTTTCTCTTCGGCCACAGAAAGTCAAACATCGGGCCGAAACTCCCGCGCATTGGAGATGTACGGTGGGGAACAAGTTGTATTGCGGAAATCTGAGCTATAACGTCTCAAGCTCCGATCTGGAACAGTTGTTTTCACAATTCGGTACCGTCGAAAGTGCGCAAGTGATCGCGGACCGTGACAGCGGTCGCAGCAAGGGTTTTGGCTTCGTCGAAATGTCAAATGACAGCGACGCTCAGGCTGCAATCACCGGGTTGCATGAAACGGAGCACGATGGCCGGTCTCTCACAGTCAGCGAAGCCAAGCCTCGCGAAAATCGTGGTGGTGGTGGTGGTGGCTACGGTGGTGGTGGTAGTCGGTACTAAATCGACACTCTTGTGTAGTGCGCCGTCTCGTTGTCCACGTGCCTCAACAATACGGATCTGAGCCGAAGGCGCTAGCCTGTGGTTTTTCAGAATCACACGAAGGACGCGACGCTAGCCATGTCGCTTCGTGCTTGTATTGTTGGCTCGTCAAGATTGAGCCAGTAATCTTACAAAACCCGAGACTAGCGCCTACGGCTCAAATCCGTGCCACCCCATACACGGCCCACTTCCAAGCGAACGCTTGTTGCGTGTGGTAAACACGGCAGGGTCCAAGCCGCTCCTCCCTGCAAAAAGAACGAGGTGTCACCGGTGCGCATGTCCTCGATGGTTCTCCTCGTGTTGTTCGGCTGTGCGATTGCTAAACTAGCAGATCTATCCGCAAGTGAATCCGCCCAACAGCGTTTGCTTTATGTGGCGGCCCCGGGCATCCGCAACTACTTGGAGTACGGCGGTCATGGGCTGCTGGTGTTCGACATCGACGACGGACACAAATTTGTGAAGCGAATCGCCACGGGCGGCTTGGATAAGGACCGCAAGCCGATCAACGTGAAAGGCATCTGTGCCTCGGCAAAGACCAAGCGAATTCACATCAGCACTAAATCGACTCTCATCTGTGTGGACATGATCTCCGAGGAGTTGCTCTGGGAGCGAGAATACGAAAAGGGCTGCGACCGCATGGCCCTCTCACCGGACGGCAAGATCATCTACCAGCCGTCGTTTGAAAAGGACGAATGGTACGTACTCGATGCGATGACTGGCGACATCATCAGCCGAATCAAACCGAACTCACGGGCTCACAACACCGTGTACGGACTGGACGGCACACGGTGTTATCTCGCTGGGCTCGCCTCGCCCCTATTGACCGTAGCGGACACAGCATCGCACAGTGCCCATCACACGGTCGGTCCATTTTCGCACAACATCCGGCCGTTTACGGTTAACGCAAACCAGTCGCTAGCGTTCGTCTGTATCAATCAATGCCTGGGCTTTGAGATTGGCGATATCAAGACTGGCAAGAAAATACATCGTGTGGAAGTGCAGGGATTCGAAATGGGCAAGGTCAAGCGACACGGTTGTCCTTCGCATGGGATTGGCATGACGCCTGACGAAAAGGAGATTTGGGTCTGCGATGCCCATAATCGTCGAGTCCACATCTTTGACGCGACGGTCATGCCCCCGAAGCAGGTGGCCAGCATAGTCTGTCGCGACGAGCCTGGCTGGGTCACCTTTAGCAACGACGGAGAATACGCCTACCCGTCGTCGGGTGACGTCATTGACGTCCGCACTCGTAAGATCGTCGCTCAATTGACGGACGAAAAAGGACGCGCCGTTGGCAGTGAAAAATTGCTGGAAATTGATTGGAACGGCAGAACGCCGGTGCTCGCTGGAAACCAGTTTGGAGTCGGTCGGGCAAGAGACTAGTTGACGCGATTTGAGTGCAGCTCGATCTTACGCCAGCTAGCATCGATAACGCGACTTAGTGTCTGAGTGTGAGAATATGATGTGTCTCGCACAAAGATCTCTAAGGTCGTCCGTCAAGGGTGCGAACAACTCACGGCGCTGCGATCATCACTTGGCTACTGACCAGTGCGTCTCTTTCATCGGTTACATCAACGTACCAAACAGTAGCCTCGGCAGGTGCTGCTTTCCCTTGAATCTTGTTCCCGTCAACTGCTAACGGCATGGATATCCATTTCCTCGATTTGTTCTCTCGGTGCGGACCGGTTGTGTAGTGCAGGCGTGCGGAAACTAACTTCGTTGCAGTTTTTACCCTTGCCGACAATTGACCGTCCGCGACTTCCGGCGTCGCAACGACAGGCATTGGCGTTGCACCCTTGATGTACTGGTCGATGAATAGGAAGAATTCGGGAAAATCGAAAATGTGTCCATGACGCATCTGCAGTTGAATACTGAAGTTCTTTTCGCTACGCACCAGTGCGGCCGTCTTTGCGTAACTATCCATTGGATAGGCAAAATCGTTCGTGCCGTTGAGGAACATGATCGGCATGGTCGCGGATCCGATGTACTGCGACGGGTCCCAAAGCATGTTCCATTTCTCGACTTGTTCCCACTTCATCCTTTCAAACTGCGACGGTACCCAGGCACTGTTCTCGCACAGGAAACCGCAACCATAGACGGGCATCGCAACCTTGAACCGTTGATCGATCCCGGCAACGATACAGGTCAGGTACCCGCCCCAACTGATGCCTGTCAACGCGGTTCGTTCAGCGTCGACTTCCTCAAGACTCAACAACAACGAATGTGCAATGACGACATTGGCGACCGCGTGGTATGACCATTGGTCCTTGATCGGCCCATCGATCGCGGCAAACTTGTCACGGTCGGTCTGGTCCGGTCCGCCGTCTTTGAGAGGCATTCGTCCCGCGCCTCGTCCTGCCAGGTCCATGGCAATTGCGGCGTATCCCCGCCCGGCCCAGAGTTTGGCCCATTCCGAAAAAGCGGCCCCGCCACCACCATGAACGAGAACAATTCCGGGAGTTTTCCCGCGAACCGTTTGTTTTCCAAGAGTCGCCGGTGACGCGTAGTAAGCAAACACTCGTGTCGGCATTCCCTTGTAGGGTTCGCCGGCAAAACTGAGCGAATGCACATTGCCCTGTTGCGTGATCCATTGGTACTTAGGTTCTTTGTTGAGTTGTTCCACATTCCACGGCGTCGTATCGGGAAGTTGTGCGGGCTCAGTGGATGTTCCAGTCGCTACGTGAACGAATAAGATCATCAGGAATGCTGAAATTCTTCGCATCGTCGTGCCAATGGTTGATTGGGAAGAGTGACGTGATGGACAGTCCGTTGATTAGAACTCGCATCGTCGGTCGCCACAAGGAACACAAACACGAAGCGCAAGAAAGGGGCCGACGTGGATGGACAGCGCAGTCCGTACTCGCCGTATTCGCCGTTTTTGGCTATAATCGGCAATCCCGCCCGTCTTTCCCGCCTCTTGAAGTCCAGACCATGACCCGAGTCCTGACCGCTACGATCCTCTGCTTGCTGTCGCCATTACCGGCGTTCGCCGGGCCACCGAGCCCGGAGGGTCTGAAGTTCTTTGAAACGAAGATTCGACCCGTCTTGGTGCAGCGTTGCTACAAGTGCCATTCTGCAAACGCGGTGAAAAACAAGAAACTTCAGGGCGAATTGCTTCTCGACACGCGGGCCGGGATGCTCAAGGGCGGCGAAAGTGGACCGGCCATCGTGCCCGGAAACGTGAAGGAAAGCCTGCTGGTAGAAGCGATCCAACACGACTCCCTTAAAATGCCGCCCGACTCGAAGCTGGCTGCCGCGATCATCGCCGATTTTATTAAGTGGATCGAAATGGGGGCGCCCGATCCTCGTGACGGAGAGTGGACACCAGCAACTCTGCCCGAATTCGACGTCGAAACCGGCCGTACATTTCGGTCTTTTCAACCGCTAGCGACCGCCACACCGCCGCAGGTGAAGAATACCTCTTGGGTCCGTACGGATATCGATCGGTTTGTTTTGGCACCATTGGAATCGAAGGGACTGAGACCGAACGTCGGGGCGAACCGACGCACACTCATTCGTCGGCTCTACTTCGGCTTGTGGGGTTTACCGCCGGAACCGTCCGACGTGGAAGCATACGTAAATGATTCGTCAGCTGACGCACACGAACAACTGATCGACCGATTACTGGCTGGCCAACATTATGGCGAGCGGTGGGCCCGACACTGGCTCGACTTGTCTCGATTTGCCGAGAGCAATGGTTACGCGTTCGACAAAGACCGACCGGCAGCGTACCACTTTCGCGACTTCGTTATTAAGGCGTTCAACGAGGATATGCCCTTCACTCGTTTCGTCCGCCTACAGATCGCTGGAGACCAACTTGAGCCAAACAACTACATGGCCGAAGCGGCGACTGGCTTCCTGGCTGCGGGCCCGTTTACCTCACAGCAAACACAGAAGGAACGGGAGCGCAGCCGTTATGAACAGCTCGACGACGTCGTCGGCACAATCGGTACATCAATGTTGGGTTTGACGCTCGGCTGCGCCCGCTGCCACGACCACAAGTTCGACCCATTACCCACGCACGATTACTACCGGTTCGTGGCTTGCTTCTCCGGGACCGGCTTTCAAGACTTCGATTACGATCCCGATCCGGTTGGAACGAAATCGGCAAAAGAGTCCTTTGACGCCGCCCACAAGCCGTTCCTCGACGCTCGATCGCAATTCGAAAAGGGACCACTATCCGGCCGTCTGGCACAATGGCTGACGACCACTTCCGAGCCACCCCCCAAAGAGACGCTCGGCACCTGGCAGGTTATCGGACCATTCATGGCGGCGGATTTTAAAACGGCTTACAGAGAGGCCTTCTCGCCGGAAAAGGAAATCGATCTCAACAAAGTCTACGACGAGCTCTCCTGGGTATCTCGACCTGAATGGAAAGACGGTCAAGTCCACAATACGCTGACGGGCAACAATAGCGCCAACTATCTATACCGTACGATCGAAGTGGCGGCGAAGGGTCCGTTGGATATTTCACTGGGACGTGACGATGCGATTAAAGTCTGGCTCAATGGCAAGTCGGTGCTCGCCAAGGAGGTCACCGGCGGCGCAGCAGCCGATCAAGACAAAATCACTCTTCAGCTAAAGGCCGGTAGCAACGACCTGCTGCTCAAGATTGTCAACGCGTCGGGACCCTCGGGTTTCTACTTCAGCACGAAGCCGTCGATACCGAAGAACATTCAGGATATTTTGGCGCTGGCCGAGGAAAAGCGCAACGATAAACAAAAGGGGCAATTACTAAAATGGTATGCTCCCCGCGACCCCGATTGGGCAAAGCTAAACCAAGCCGAGCAGGAACACCTCAAGAACAAGCCGCAGCCAGACATTACCAAGGTGTACGCGGCGCGGAAAAACGGCACCACATACAATTTTGGTGGCGACACTCGCAAGGTGTACTTCCTAGCTCGCGGGGATTCAAATTCCAAGGAAGGACTGGCTACGCCGGGATTTCTTCGTGTGCTCACCGCCGGCGAGGTTTCGGAGAAGCATTGGCTATCCACTGGAACGGACGATGCAGATTCGAAGCAACCACCACGCATCGCATTGGCCAATTGGTTGACTGATGAGAAACAAGGTGCAGGGCATCTATTGGCGCGTGTCATCGTCAATCGCCTCTGGCAACACCACATGGGCCGAGGAATTGTGGCGACACCTAGCAATTTTGGCAGTCAGGGCGCCGCGCCGACCCACCCCGAAATGTTGGATTTCCTGGCGGCCGAATTAATACGAGGTGGATGGAAGCTAAAACCAATTCACAGATTGATCTTAAACAGCGCTGTCTATCGACAATCGGGAGAAATCAACTCGCTTGCCGTCGAGACCGATCCGGGGAACCAACTCTGGTGGCGACGCGGGGCAACGCGTCTGGAGGCCGAGGTTATCCGCGATGCGCTGATGGCCGTAAGTGGTTCGCTCGACAAGAAAATGTTCGGGGCCGGTTCACTCGACGAGACCAATCCACGGCGGAGCATTTACCTGACGGTCAAACGCAGCAACCTGATCCCAATGTTGCAACTGTTTGACGCGCCTGATTCGATTCAGGGCATCGGCAATCGGGATGTGACGACTGTACCTCCCCAAGCTTTGTCGATGATGAACTCTCCGTTAATTCGCCAATTGGCAGAAAAACTGTCCAATCGCGTTCAGACCGCTGCGAACACGACACTCCAAGAGCGGGTTCGCACAGCCTACGAATTGACGTTATCTCGACCGCCGAGCGACGCCGAATTGGGAAAAATGACTGATTTTATTGAGGACCAGACAGCGTCGTACGGTGATAACAAGAAAGCCATCGAACTAGCGATGGTTGATTTTTGTCAGTTGATGTTCTGTCTTAATGAGTTTATTTTTGTCGATTGAGCTGTGCCTTCAGGACCGACGACGATGCCCAAAACCAAATCCCAGCAACCATTCGAATTCCATTCCCGACGAGCCTTCCTGAGACATTCAGGGCTCGGGTGTGGAGCGTTGGCACTGACAAGCATGTTGAATGACGGGGGACTACTTTCGTCAACCAAAGCCGCAGAGCCACCTCGTCTACTGCAACCGCGACATCCACACTTCGCGGCCAAGGCGAAATCCTTGATCTGGCTATTCATGCCGGGAAGCCCGTCACAAGTTGATACGTTCGACTACAAACCGGAGTTGCAGAAACGTGATGGGATGAAACTCGAAGGCGCCGATCCCAAGACGGGATTCTTCACAACCAGCGGAAAGGTATTGAAGTCGCCTTTCCGCTTCCAACGACACGGCGAGTCGGGCGCGTGGGTGTCGGAAATTTTTCCACACATGGCGAAACACACAGACGAGATGGCATTCGTCTATTCTTGTTTTTCCGAATCCAACAACCATACGCCGGCGATGTTGGAAATGAATTCCGGGATGTTCCTTCAAGGACGTCCTTGTGTCGGCTCTTGGTTGACCTACGGCCTGGGCAGCGAGAACCAGAACTTGCCAGGATTCGTTGTCTTGCATGGCGCGATGCCACGCGGCGGCAAGCCGATTTGGTCGCCAGGTTTTCTCCCGAAAGTCTATCAACCGACTTCGATTGATGGACGCAACAATACGCCGATTGCCAACTTGGCTCGTCGGCAGGGCATGAGCGAACAGCAACAGCGTTCGCAATTGGACGTTCTCAGATCCATGAATAGGAAGCACCAGGAATTGCGGCCGCAGGAGGCCGACCTGGCTGCCAGGCTAGAGTCCTTTGAGTTAGCCTACCGCATGCAGTCCGCCGCACCCGAAGCGATGGATCTCAACCAGGAAACCGCAGCGACTCAAGCGGCCTACGGCGTCGACAAGAAAGAAACCGAACTGGTGGCCAAACAATGCATCACGGCGCGTCGCCTCGTCGAGCGCGGCGTGCGATTCGTGCAACTGTACGCCGGAACCAATGGTGGAGGAGGCGGCGTCGCCGACGTGCCGTGGGATGGGCATAACGACATCGGGGCAAACCACCGAATCGCCGCTAAAAGCGTTGACCAACCAATCGGTGCGTTGCTCTCCGATTTGCGCGCTCGTGGCATGCTCGAGGATACACTTGTCGTTTGGGGCGGTGAGTTCGGTAGAACGTCTGACTCGCAGGGAAGTCTGGGCCGTGACCACAACCCCCACGCATTCACGATGTGGATGGCCGGTGGCGGGATTAAAGGTGGAGTACAATTTGGGGCCAGCGACGAATTCGGATACAAGGCCGTCGATAATCGTGTCGGCGTTAACGACCTGCACGCCACCATCCTTCACCTGTTTGGTATCGACCACGAAAGGTTGACCTACCGTTTCAATGGTCGAGACTACCGACTGACGGACGTTGCTGGAAATGTTCTTCATCAACTTCTTGTCTAACGGGGCGTCGCTGGACTTTCACAGATGCTCGGCACGAACACCGCACGATTGTGCTATGATTTGAGCGCTTCATCGTCGCAAATGGAGTATCCAGCAAAGTGAGAATCGTCCGGAGTCACGTTACATGCACCTCCGCAGCTCTGTTATCGTTTCCGTATTGGTAGCCCTGCAGGCAAACTCCATACGTCCGGCAAATGGAGTGGAGACGATTCGTTGGGACGGCAAGGGACAGTACCGGCTGCTGGTCGCGGTTGCGCCCCGAGACATCGATCATCGACCGATCGACGAAATGCCGGCGAGATTAAAAGTCGACTTCGTTGCAGAACTTAAGAAAATCGGTGCGAACGCCACGCCCGATATCGCATCGATTCGAGTGATGCCTTATGACCCGTCAACCGGTGAGCGAGCTGGTTCCCACCCAGCAGACCAAAACTCCCACTTCGACCGGCCGTTTCGCTGGTACGACGGTGCTATTCCCTATGAATTCCCTGAGTTTCCGGAAAGCGTAACGCGTACCCGTGGGAAGATCCAACGGACAACTAGGACACGGGGAGGCTATTTCTACAACGCGATTGGAGATTGGAATCGGGGGCAATTGGTTTGGACGCATTTGCAATCTGCTCAGGAAGCCTCCCACTACGCGGTTTACTTCGATCTCTTGCCTCCAGGTCAGCACCCATCCGAAGTGCCACCCCGGGCTTGGATGGGAGACGGGTTGCCGCGTTGTACGTTAACCGGTTCCAGCACCATGGGTGCCGACCATTGCCGTATTGATGTTGATGACTGGGATGGTGACGGACTGGTCGATCTTATCGTTGGAGAGAATTACGGCCACGTGCTGTGGTGGCCCAACCGGGGTACAAAGACCGAACCGAAGTACCCGTATTCGCGATTTATTTTTGAATCGAACGGCGACCCATTGGATGCCGGCATGTTGGCAGCGCCGAAGGTCGTCGACTGGGACGGCGATGGTGTGAAGGACCTGCTAGTTGGTACGGAGTGGAATAGGATCCTCTTTTACCGAAATCTCGGCACTAACAAAGAACGCATATTGAATTATGAGGGATTTGTCGAGACCGAGGGCAAACCGTTAGAACTTCCCATTGCTCCACTCGTACGCGGCAGCTCCGACGTCTTTAAACGCGACTATTATCCCGTTTTGGAAACCGTCGATTGGGATGGAGATGG
>DUDC01000354.1:50544-51180 GCA_012959465.1 Planctomycetaceae bacterium | reverse complement strand
CAACGATGAAGGCCTACGATGCCTCCACCGGGAAACAGTTGTGGCAACATCCTACACCGGGTCTCGGTCTCACCATCGGCGATCACCATCTCTACTTCATTGAAAACGAATGGCCCAATAAAGGCGGCGCGATCGAGTTGGTGGGTCTTCAGCTCACCACCGGAAAACAAGCCTGGCGGCAATCTTTCGATCTGCCTGTCCCGGATGTTAAGCGTTCCGCGTACGATAATTATGCTCCAGGCAGCATTCCAAACGGTCTCTTGGCCGGCTTCATATATCATCAAGGCACGCTGGCCCTTGAGGTGACTCGAACGTATATCTATCTTTTTTCAGCGAAAGATGGAGAGCATCTACGAAGTTTGCGTTACAAGAACTGGTCACCGTATGCGTCGGGGCTTCGCGCGTTGATGATCGACGGCAAACTGTGGCTTCCCGAAGCTCAGGAAGATTTTGATTTTGGTTTCAATATCAATGCCTACAGTTTGAAGGATGGTGAAAAAGTTTCCTCGATTAAACTGGCGACTCCAATTCGTCAGCGATGTCGCCCGCCGCTAGCCACTGAAAAGTTCATGTTCTTGGGAGGTCTCAACACCGTCAATCTCTCGTCAGGCGCTGAGACCGTCAGGCCCATCGCAC
>DUDC01000354.1:44303-50470 GCA_012959465.1 Planctomycetaceae bacterium | reverse complement strand
AACGGTCTAATCTACGTGCCGCCGACACACTGCCGATGTTATGCAACGCTGCAAGGCTACATTGCACTCGAGTCTCTCAAGACAGGCGCCCAACCAGTCACCGCAAACTCGACCGACCACTTGATCGTGGGTCCGAGCTATGGAATGAAACTAGAGGCGTCAAACTCGGATGCAGATTGGCCGCAAATTCGCCAGAGTGACATGCGACGCGGACATGCAGAGACGACCTTGTCTGCCAGCCTTAAGCAGCTCTGGGAAAGCCCAGTGATGGGAGGCTCGATTTCGAGCCCTGTGGTTTCAGACAACCTGGTCTTGGTTTCAGAGCCTGATCTTCACCGCATTTCTGCATTCGACGTCATGAGCGGGAAGAGGAGATGGAGTTTTGTTGCCGGCGCACCTATTGATGGTCCGCCCACAATCTTTGGAAACTATGCAGTGTTTGGCTCGAGAGATGGCTGGGTCTATTCTCTGAGTCTCTCAAGCGGTAACCTTGTATGGAAAAATATGGCCGCACCGGCCGAGCGACTGATCATGGTGAACGAGGAACTCGAATCAGCTTGGCCCGCATTGGGTCCGGTGATTATTGCTGACAATAAGGTGCTTGCAGTCGCCGGCCGGCACAATATGGCCGAAGCAGGGATTCTCGTGTCGTGTTTCGATCTCGTCAGTGGAATCAAACGGTGGCAATCAGCAGCTCCGCACCGAGAGTTGGTCAACCCGTTAACAAGTGGTGTGTATCAAAGGTTGTATGACAAGCGGCGAGGTGTGACGGAGACTCTTCCTTCAGCAGCGTTGCTCGGCGGTTGGTTGGTGACCGATGGAAAGAGCGTGCAAATCGATCGGTTGGGCGCATTTGATATCTCCACTGGGAAAACAACAGATCTCTTTGATGCCCGTATTGAAGAAGCCAATACGGTTCGTTACAGCTCGTACAAAAACGGAAGTCGCAAAAATGACTTTGATCGTTGGCTCTTGTCGGCGGAAGATGGTTTATTGCAATTTTTTGATGCCAAACAGGCTCCCAAGAACATGGTTGCGATTGCCTCAACCAAAGACCGTTGGGTGGTGCTAACCGATAAGGACCTTGTCCTGCTGGACAAAGAGATGAAGGAGACGTTTCGCAGCGATTTAGGTCAACATAATACCTCGCCGCATGGCGTCGCCGTTGCCCGAGGGAAGGTGTACATCTCAACGTCAAATGGCCAAATTCTCTGTTTCGGACCGTGAGTTCATGACTCGGCGTCTCGCTCGTCTCGATCACTCTAGGTGTTGCGATTCGAATTCTATACGACGACAGCCATGTCGTTCTAACCGAATGGAAATGGAAACTGATGTTCTTTCTTGCGATGCTGCTGCCGTTGAGCGTGACCGCTGCCGAGTTGCCGCCGGCGGCTGACGGCAGCTTCAGTATTGTCGTCATTCCCGACACACAACACTATCGTGGCCGAGCGACCAAGGCTGAGCCTGAGAGCACGGCTCAGGTCAGCAACCCGACATTTCACGCGTACGCAAACTGGATTGTTGCAAATATCGATCGGCAACGCATCGTATTCGTCAGCCATGTCGGCGACATCGTTGACATCAACAACGATGATCAATGGCGTGTCGCACTCGATTGCATGAACAAGTTACACGGCAAGGTGCCGTATGGTATTTCCGTCGGAAACCATGACATGACCAGTGCGGGCGATTCCTCGCTTTTCCAACGCTACTTTCCCCGATCGAGGTTTTCCGAGTTTGCCTGGTATGGCGGATGTTTCGAACCTGCCAGACACACCTCAATCTCTGCAGATAATACAAACAGCTTTCAGCTGTTTTCCGCGGCGGGAACGGAATTCGTCTACTTGCATTTGGAATGCAATGCGCCCGACGATGTCTTGGCTTGGGCCGATGAGATATTGACTCGGCATGCTGATCGTCTCGCTCTCATTACCACTCACATGGGACTTGGACCTCGTAAGAAACCCGAGACCAGCCGCGATTTCTACGACGCGCCAAAGGGGCGAATGAACTGGACCAAGATCCACGGAAAGCGAGGCAACTCGCCACAGCAAATGTGGGACAAGTGTTTTCGGAAACACGGAAATCTGATCATGATCTGCTGCGGAGATCAAAGCCGTACTCAGGCGTTGCACAACGAATCACGAGGTGAACAAGGCAACATCGTGCATGAGTTGTTGTCGGACTATGGTACGAACGGGTTGCGTGTGATGAGGTTTGTGCCGAGCGCTAACCAAATTATCGTGCGAACTTGGAACCCGCTGACCGGTGAGCTGTGCGAATCGACGAAAATCTCTCCCGAACGGTCGCGGCATCAATTTGAGTTGAATTATCGGACGGCAAAGGCACAGCGGTGAATCTTACGAAACATGGAGCTTGTATGAAAAATCTCACCGACCGTGCGGCGGTGATCACTGGCGGCGGCCGCGGCATCGGCCGTGCGATCGCGATGGAGTTCGCTCGTGCTGGCGCCGATGTGTGCGTCCTCGGTCGCACTAGGGCTGAGATCGACGAAGTTGCTGCCAATATCAGAGAACTGGGCGGCCATGGCATCGCCTACATCTGTGATGTTACCGATCGCCAGGCCGTCGAGGAGGTGATTTCACAGGCCGCTGAATCGCTGGGGCGGATCGACATCCTGGTCAACAACGCCGGAGGCGGAATTGAACGAACACTTGTTGGAGAGGACGATCCGGACCGGTGGGTCGGTGCTATCGAAGTGAACCTGCTCGGCACCTATTATTGCACCCGTGCCGCCCTACCCTTCCTACGGAAGGGCAATGCCTGCAAGATCATCAATGTCGGATCGGGAATGGGTCATCAGGCCCGCAGCGGTAACAGTTCCTACAACGCGGCCAAAGCGGGCGTCTGGATGTTCACTCGTTGTCTGGCGATGGAATTGCAGGGTGACGACATTGCCGTGAACGAGCTGATACCCGGCCCGGTCTACACTGAGTTGACGGCGGATGTCTTCCGACTTGGGGAACCGCACCCACAGATCCCCGGCGAGCACGTCAAGAGTCCCGATGACGTCGTCCCGCTGGCCATGTTCTTGGCCACCCAAGGCGTGAGTGGACCAACCGGCCAGTCGTTCAGCCTGGCCCGCCGGCCGCTCTAGAGTTGCCAGGCCCTGCGGATTTGAGCCGAAGGCGCTAGCCTCGGGTTCTTCCAAGATCACACGATGTTAACGACGAGCCCCGACGCTAGCGCGTGCGGTTCACAAGACATTGGCGAAGCCAGTGTCACACATTATCACGACTCATTCGCGTTACCGCCGCGGCGATCAGAAGTCGACCCGCAGTCGCGTGCCGATCGCCGTAAAATGACCATCGGTGAATCCGCCAACCGGGGCATGCTTCTCGATGTCACCGTAGACAGCGTTGAATTGAAACGACGAATACGGGTTCAAGTACCACACCAAGCCCAGCGTGATGTTGTCTTCGACGCCGCCCTGAATGTCATTGTCGGTCAGGTCCAAGTACGAATAACGCAGTGCCAATTGCCACGCGCCCCAGCCGCCGCCACCGCTATTACCACATCGATTACATCGGTTGACGAGGAAGAAGTTCTCAAATGGTTTGACGCGGTCGATCGTTCCGCCCGACCGTTTGTAGGGCACATGCTCGCCCGTCAACATGTAGGCCAGATAAACGTAGCCGCCATGGAAATTTAGATCAGGTCCGGTGCCTGCCGTGACATCATCTCGCTGCATCCAAGCCGATTGATATTCGCCGACGAACTGAAACCGACCGAGGTTGAGAATCGTCTCCAGACCCATGATCTCGTACCAATCAGCTCCGGCAATACTCCCCGTATCGATCCACCGAAAGTCGCTACGGAGTTCGCCGCGCGTTCGGAACCGACCATCGTTGCCGTTGGTCTCTCCGAGGCCAACGTTGCCGTCCGGTCGAGCTAGCATGCCCGAAATGGCCCAATGGAAATATCCCCGGCCGCCTGTCGCTTCGTCGTACCAGGGGCTGCTCGACAGACGAGCGTTACCGCTTAATTGCATCGAGTCGCCAACGATCTTTCCATCGGCTGCGGGGTTTTCCAAGACAAACAGACCATAACGCCAGTCGAAAACCATGTCGTCCGTGTGGTTATGCGCCGAGACGCCGATCCGACGGGCATCTTCGTTGAAGGCTTCCACAACCAGGGGGCGTTCGATAAACAAATTGAACCGGCTACTGTTCAAATGGTCCAATCCAATTGGACGTTTATGGTTCCCAATCTTCACCGTTCCCAGGATGGGTAAATTTCGAAAGCCGATGTAGACGTCCTTCATCTCGGCACTAGCGGGCGTATTGATGTCGAACTGCATTCGATACATCATCGTGGTGGTCAAGTCGCCTTCGAATTTGAGCCGAATGCGTCGGAAGAAAATGCGGTCTTCCGGGTCGGTTCCATAATTGCTCGCCATGGCGTCCGGGTGTTCAAAGAACCCAATGCCAGCAGTGTTCTCACTGAAGTTCCAATAGTCGAGATGGATTCGACCGTTGATTTTCAGCGAAGGTTGACCAGCCGCGGCCGCTTTTATCTTCTCTTCAGCTTGCGTTTGCTCCCCCAACATTCGTTCTATATAAGACAGCCGCTGCTGCACCGACCGCATGGGCGTCAAATCCTGCGCCAGCACTCGGCATGGATTTGCCAACGGGCCAGCAACCGCTACAAAAAATGCTACCGACAAAAATACCGAAAGTCGTCTGCTCATCAGTAGCCTTTATCCGTTGCATCCAAGTTTTCGATGGACGAACAAAACGAGGGAATTGGGTCCGCATAGTACTTAGTCGAACCGTTGCAACATGGTCAGATAGAAAAAATGGGTAGTTCGGAGTTATCGACGTCATCGTGTGTATCTTGCTGCCTTACCGAAACTACCCGTTTTAACTAACATCAAACAATTCTGGACTTAGCCGCAGGCACTAGCCTCGGGTTTTGCAAGATCACTCGACCCATTTGCAGAGCCGGGACACGCCTGCTGACGATGTAGTACCACCCACGACGGAACCGTATAGAATCATGATCCTGCTGTCGACTTAAGAACGAAACGACGGAGATGAATCAATGAACTCAACCGGCAAATCCATGTTGTTGCTGATTGCCGCGTGCCTTGTCACACCCTGTTTTGCTGAGGAAGAACTTCCGCACATTACAACCGGCCCGATTCTCGGTCGTTTGAGTGCGGAGGGAATTGGAGTTTGGGCTCGCACGTCGCGTGAGTCGAGTTTCCAGGTCCGTTACGGATTGGCAGAAGATCAGATGGATCAAATCACTGATCACGTGCCAACCCGTTTGGCCCATGACAATACCGGTTGGGTGCATATTACCGGACTAAAGCCGAGAACAAAATACTTCTACGAGTTGGTGATTCCTGGAAGCACGGTGCGCACGGGCCGGGGCGGCTCCTTCCGTACTCTGCCAAACGGCCGTGACCATGTAGACAAGGAGCTGAATCCCCGAGGTCTGTTCAATTTTAGTTTTGAATTCGCCTGCGGAAACAACCAAAATCTCGGACACAGTATTGGTCCGGCTCTGCCGACGTTCAAAACGATGCTTGATAAGATCGCGGACGACATCGATTTCGCGATCCTGAATGGCGATTGGCTGTATGAGTCGCAGCGAGAGTTCAAGCCGTCACAATGGCTGGCACAGGTGGATCGTCGCGCAGCGGACGCGCCGAAAGTCGTCCGGGTTGCGCCGACCATTGTCGGCGTTTGGGAGAACTACAAACACTATTTCCGCCAGTCGGAAAACCTTAACAAATGGCATCGTGAAGTACCTTCTTTTTTCACGTCTGACGATCACGAGATTCTGAACGATATCTGGGGCGCTGGCTCGCCGGGACTCCGCGACCGCCGAGCTGTATTTCGCGACATTGGCATACGCGCCTGGTATGACTATCTCGGCTGGAGCAACCCGACAGATTTCAAGCAACCGGTGCATTTTGGCCGTGCAAAGTTGATGTCCGGCAGCGATGTACTGGTGGATCCTGACGCGGACTTTACCAGTCTTGACCTGGCTCAACACAACAATCTCCATGTCCATTGGGGAACCAAAACAGCAGGGGTCAACGACAATGCACTGGATGGAGTTGGCGGTGACCCGAATGCGGGCGTTTACCGCATTGAACAGGTCATTGACAAGCACCGCATCAGGGTCTTTCCGGC
>DUDC01000354.1:39379-44263 GCA_012959465.1 Planctomycetaceae bacterium | reverse complement strand
GGACGGAATTTCGTCATACTCGATCGGTCGGCGATCGTACTATCATATGCGACTCGCCAATTGCGATTTCTTCTTCACGGACACGCGTGGCCAACGCGAGATGCATGACACGCGTCAGCCAGATAAACCTGGTTTATCAATGTTGGGTAAAGAACAAAGGGAGTGGCTGCTGGGAGGCATGAAAAAGAGCGATGCGGATTTCATTTTCGTCATCTCGTCGGTCAATTTTATGGTGCCGCACATCGGCGGTGGCGCGGTACGCGCCGACAACAAAGATGACGCTTGGACCGTGTTCTTTGACGAGCGCGAAATGTTGATCAATGCCTGGGATGAGCTCGACAAACCGGTCTTTGTGCTCACAGGTGATTTGCACAACAGCTTTGTAATCAAGATCACCGATAACGTCTGGGAGATGGCATCCGGGCCACACAATTCGAACAATCATTGGGCCAGTGACGAGGGTGGTCGACCGGCCAACGGCAAATTCAAATATGGACCACGTGAGGTCGATATATTTTGGTCCAGCTACTTTCGCACAGACATTCCTCGTGACCAACTGAAGAGTCCCGGGTACTGTGTCGTTCAATTGAACAACGTCTTCAACAATCCGCAAAAGGTAGGTGGCGAGCGGTGGGTCGCGTTCCCACGTCCGCATGTCATCTTTCAGTACTTTGACGGATACACGGGAAAACTCCGATACGCTCAAGCAGTCCACGCGCACCGGAAGGATTGAACGGGCGAGTTGATGGTCGGCGTGCTGAGTGCGTGGTTCAAAACGAATTCTCAGATGTCGCCCCATGAAGGCTCACTGTAAGGTCTTCGCCGAACCATGCTGGCGTGAATCTTCGTGTTTTTGTGTGCGCACAAATCGTATTCTCACACTAAGGCACAAAGACACAAAGGACGTGGGTCGGATAACCGACGACGGCTCTTCACTCAGCGAGTTCAATTGGGGCAACATCATTCAACGAGTATTACTCTGTTGATCAACGGGCGTGTTCTTGGTCATTTTATGATTGATGTCGCCAGCAGGGGAGAGCGTGAACCTAAGAACTACCGAATGTTGGTCGGCCGTTCGTCACGTGTACGGCTCTACGTCGACACCTATAATGATCTACCAATCAAGAAGTGATCCTCGGTTGAAAGCGACCCCTCTTATGGTGTCTGGCCCATTTGTTGCAATTCCATGTGTGTGCACATTACGAGTCGATACAGCTTGTCCCGTGCACAGCGACGAGACCCCGCGCCCAACACTGAAAGACCGCAGCAAACACGACTGCGACGAGAGATCGCCTAGAGGAAAAACGGGCCTGTAGCTGAGGTGTGGGCGCCCGCGACAGGACGCACAACCACCCACAGCGTGCAGAGTTGCTCAAAAGGAGATTATTCGTGGACGCAGTTATACGGCCTATTTCCCGTTGAGCAGCTTGAGGATGTTCGGGGCGACATGTTTGGCCACCAGGACGTAGCCCTCGGCGGTGAGATGGACGCCATCTGTTGAAATGAGCTTGTTGATCAGGTCGGCATCCTTCTTGAATTCAGCCTTGAAAATCGCGTGAAGATCGCAAAGCAGGACCTCCTTGCCGTCGGCCAGGGAGCGCATTTTCTCACAGAGTTCCGTGTCCATGTACTCGTCGAGCCCGCCAACTTCCTCAAACTTTTTACCCCAACCATGCCTCTCGTTGTTGAAGGGTGTGCTGGTTAACAGGAGAACCTGAATATTGGCGTCTTGCAGGGTTCCGATGATCCTAGTCAGGCTGGCCTTGAACTCATCGGGCTTGCACCAATAGACATCATTCAGGCCAAAGGAGACGGTGACGATATCGGGTTTGTGCGCGAGCACATCCTTTTCCAGCCGCTCCAATGCGTTGGTTGCATTGTCGCCTCCCTTTCCGGCATTGATCACTTTAGGACGCTGATGCTCAGATGCGATCAGCTTTTCAAGCTGCTTCTGAACGGCTTGCGGCATTCCTCCATCGGTTGTGGAATCGCCTAGCATGACCACGACCGGCGCGGCCTCGGTGCTCTTGGCTGCGCGGGCCGCACTTTCGGTTTCAGCGGGAGTGGCGGCACGGGCCTCCAACCGCACGTCGTCGAAGATCGTTTGAACTTTGCCGCCGCCAAGAACTTCGATGCGCAGTTTCTGGCCGAGGCCGACCGGCTTGTCACCGGTGGTGAAGGTATACATCCAAGTGGCAAAGCCATCGGTTAGATTTTCTGGATCGTCTTTTTTGTCGTTAAAGGGTGTGGGGTTGACCACCTTCGTCGGTTTAAGCAAGTTCAAGCCGTAAGCATCGGTCTCTGCGTCATCTTCGGTCTCTGTTGAACTCTCAGAAACATAACCCAGCCGCAATTTGCCACCGGGAAACGGATTGGCGAAAGTTGTGTCGATGGCAACAATACTGAGTGTGTATGTCGTATTTGCGGCAAGGGTCGCCTCGAGAACCTGATACATATCGTGCTGTGGGCCGTTGTTGTATGCGAAATTGATCCCTCGGCCGGGAACCGGATCAATGAGCCCGGCGTTGATGTAATCAGCATGAGGTTTCCCAAAGAACCCGTTCACGCCAGCACCAGTCTGACCAAATTTCCAAGTCCCATCAGCTTCAAAGCCGGCCTCGTCGATGGTGACTGATGCCCCAGAGGCCGGGGCTAGGGGCTTGTCCTTGGGCGATTTGAGGGCCGAGGCTGCAGACTTGTTCTTGGGCAATTTGGAGACCGAGGCCGCGGGCTTGTCCTTGAGCAACTTCACCATCGCCTCGCCCATGGCTTCGCCGATGTTCATGTAGGTCTCTGCATTGCCGCCGTAGTGGCTGCCGGAGCTGCTTCCTTTGGACAGCGGGTGACTGTAGACCGAGGCGACGTTGCCCTTGAACTCCGAGTACTTGCGGGACTTTCCATCGACCGCGAGAATGGCATCAAGAATCTTGCCGCCACCATCGGTGGCGCCTTTTTCAGTCTGACCGAGTGAGGCACAGACGAACTTCGCATGGGGCGCATTGAAGTCCTTACGCAGCTGCTTGATGAGATGAACAAGGTTCTTCTCGTATCGGTTGGAAAGCGCGGCACTGCGGCTGTCCCGATCGCCCTGCCACCAAAAGAAGCCCTTGATCTCGTATTCCTTCGCACCG
This sequence comes from Planctomycetaceae bacterium, assembly GCA_012959465.1. Lineage (GTDB taxonomy): Bacteria > Planctomycetota > Planctomycetia > Pirellulales > Pirellulaceae > UWMA-0346. The sequence goes on along the minus strand of DUDC01000354.1, from coordinate 41,132 downwards.
GGGTAATACTTGTCGAGCTCGGCCAGCACCTTTTTTGCTCTGGCAATATCGCCGTCGTACTGCATGCCGGCGTACCAGTTGATCCTCTTCGGCTCTGTGCCTTTTTCCCAGCGCTCAGGCGACCCCTTGTAACCGGGATGAACCCAGGTAACACCTTTGTCATCTGTAAACTCAAAGCCCTCGCTGCCAGGCGGCAGCAAGTCCCAGCCCAGGCCACGATTGCCAATGCAGCTTTTGAGGATCATCACCGGCGCGTCGGTGACATGCCCCACGTGATGCCCGATCCCGATCTCGGGGCCGATGTTGCCAGTGATGGTCATCCACTCGTTGTTGAAGCCTCTCATGCCGCCCGTGCCGCTTCCCATAACGCGCACGTTGCGGACATCCTGACGCTCGGTCCAGTTGCCTTCGTCGTCGACCAGGTAGGAGTAAAGGCCCTTCTCTTTCACCGCGTGTTCCAGAGAGCCGTCGCCCCCTTTGACCTTGCCGAAGCCCAGCATGTTGGACTGGCCCAGCAGAATGTAAACCTGCACCGGCTTACTCATGTCTGCCGCTTTGCCGTCGGGGCCAGGCAGTTGATCGGCCGCCGAGGCGGGAACGGCGAGCAGCGACATTGCTGCAAGGGCGAGGTACATCGCAATTGTGTTTCGTTTCATCATCTCTTGTTTCTGTCGCTTTCCTTCAGTGTTTGATTTTCTCAGGCCACCCACCGTTTAGTCGACGGGAGTTTGATCGACTGTCGGCAGACAACCTATTATCCGACATTTCCCAGATGGGTTGAGCCTAGAACCGATCCGGACTCGCGATGTCGCGATTATAACACGTTGCGCCCCCCCCCCCGTGTCTAGCGCGTAGTGATGTTTTGACATTTTCTCCCCCCGCAGGCATGACTTCTGGGTTTCGGCCGCTCAAAGTACCGACCGGCGAGGCCCTTGGTCGAGCTTCGGCGATCGTGCTGCGCAGACTCTTCCCGGGACTGGCGTTTTTAGGCCATCACGAAACTCCTATGCAAGTATCCGGCCAGCGGTGACCGGCGGTGGCAACGCCAACCGCTGGATGCGGTCAAGGATCGCTGCGAACAAGTTCCGCGTGACAGCCACCTCGGCCAACTGAAAGAACACGTACTTGGCGTGCCGCGTCACCTTGGCTCCGATCTTTATCAGCTTCTCCCGCAGCGTTGTCAGCGACCAATGCCGTACCGGCTTGGGCAGGGCCAGTCGCCGCAGGAAGTTGCCCAGGTTGTAGGCCAACGCGAAAAGTTGCAAACGAGCTTGATTGTCTTTGAATGTGCGGCAAGAGAGCTTCGTCCACTTGATCGCATTCTTGCCCTCCTTGATCCACTGCTCGGCCGTGCCACGGCCATTGTAAAACTTCACCACGTTCTTCGAGTGTTGATTCAAGTTGGTCACGATGAAACCGACACGCGGGAACAACTCGCCCGCGTGCCACTCGATCTTGGCCACGACGCGGCGTGCTCGTTGCCATGACTTCGCTTGATACGAGAAGCTGTGATAAAAGACATTGGGCTTGTGTGAAGGGCGGCCCACAGGACGAGTCAGCAGGTGCTCGATTTCCCGCTCCAACACGGCGTTGGCTTTGAGGCGAATGGCGTAGCGATAGCCTTCTTTCTCCAGCAGGCGGTACAGTGCCGGATTGGCAAAGGCCGCGTCACCGCGAAAGAACTTCGGAATGTCCAAGTGGCGATACCGCTGGATCACCGGCAGCAGCACCCGCCGCCAGAACTTGGCACTGG
>DUDC01000354.1:0-39336 GCA_012959465.1 Planctomycetaceae bacterium | reverse complement strand
GTAGCATGGCCCGCTCCAAGTCCCCGAACTGGTTGAACAAAAACAGCGGATGGTAGCAGAGGCACTCGAAGTGTCCGTTGTAGGCTGTGCCCTCTTGCTTTCCGTAGGTCTCGCTTACGGAACTGTCCATGTCGAGGATCAGTTGTTTCAGCGGCCTTCGTTGGTGCACTTGGTCGATCCACTGGCCGGAGAGATTTATCAGCGCCGTCAGATTGCGTTTGGTGCTGAGCGTCTCCGTTTCAAACCGGCCCACTTCGCTGGTTGAAGCGGCTTGCTTCTCCGGCTGGCTGGCTCTGCCTCCCACGACGTGACGCATCGCGGGATCGACGCACAAACGCTGGGCATCGTTGACATCTTCATAACCTGCCAGTCGGCTATAGATCGACTGACGCAATAGCGGCGACAGGCCGTGCTGTTTGTTGCTCCCCAGGCGGCTGTCCTGCAACGAATCGAAAGCCATTTCCGTTAGCCCGAGCGTCTCATCGAGTTCGCGATACGCCAACAACCCGGCGTCGGTCGTGATCTGGCTGCCCAGAAATTTCAGCTTCAAGCGGCGGTCAAAACCGACCCGCAAATCCTCGTTTTGGCAGTCACCCATTGGGTTCCCCTCTTCGCTTGACATGTTTTGGCAGAAGACCCTTGTTTTTCAGGGGTAATGCGCAAATCGCATGCCAAAGCGAAGGAGGTCATCTGGGAAATACGGGTTCAAACGATGACACACTCTTTAGTGCCCGAGAAAGCCGATCATGCGTTTTCTTGACCGCCACTGTGAAGAGTGACGCATCGAGCGGCTTTTTTTCAAATGGGTCGCTGTTCATATCGAAGAACCTACCATCGTCGTACAGTTTGTAGTCCCGGGTACGAACCCAGTACTTCCCACCGGCTTCGGCATACGCCCAGCGTCGGCGTTCGGCTTGCTCACCTCTCAGGCGTGGAGCGAAGCTCAGTCCGTCAAGGGTCACATCCGCCGGTCGCTTACCGCCACTCAGATCGGTCAATGTCGGCAGGAAATCACTGAAATCGACAAGGTCATCGACGACTTGGCCGCCATGAATTTTGCCTTTCCAGGCGGCGATCAGCGGCACGTTGGTACCGCCGTTGGTAAGTTTCGTCTTGCCGCCTTGAACTCGCCGACCATTGTGAACCGAATAGACGGGGTCACGGAGGTACTTCCCGTTCTCAAACCGAATGATCGATCGGCCGGCCGTACCGTTGTCACCGGTAAAGAGAATCAGCGTGTTCTCGCCTAGTCCTAGACGATCGATCGCGGTGACCAGTCGACCGACGACTCGATCCATTTCGGCGGCCATTTCGGCGAACGATTCGTAGCGGCCGTGTGGCCCGTAGGGAACGGGTCGTTCTAAATCGTCGGTTACATCATGGCAAAGAGCCATTGGAAAATAAGCGAAGAAGCGACGGTCTTTGTTGCGTTTAATGAAGTTGATGAGAACGTCGCAGTAGACGTCCGGGCCGTACGCCTCGGCGACGTCGGTACGTTTCCTGCTGTCCTGGAAAATCAGAGGCTGATGATAACGAGGACCTTCATGCCAGCCGAATAGCGAGTAGTGTTCGAACCCCAGGCGGTGCGGTTGCTGCAAGTCGTGGCTCAGCAGCGACAGTTGCCATTTACCGACGACGGCAGTGGCGTAGCCGGCATTCTGAACGATGCGGCCGATGGTTGCTGATTCTTCGGCTCGCGGAAAAGAACCCCACTTGGGGTTCTTGAGTCGGCGAGGATAACGTCCAGTCAGCAGACAGATACGCGTCGGGTGGCACGAGGGCATACTATAGCAATGTTTGAAACGCATGCCGTCGGCAGCGAGTCGGTCGATGTGGGGCGTCGGGTACGACTCCCCACCGTAGCAGCCAATGGCATCGCAACCGACGTCGTCCGCCATGATCAGGACAATGTTGGGCCGGTCGTCGGCGATTTTGGCATCGGCGTTTGCCAGAGAGATTGTCAGAGCACAGCTGATAGCCGTCATTGTGAAGAGTTGTTTCATGGCCCTGCCGGTTGGATGATCACATTAGTGTGCGAATCGTACCTAGGTACGCCGAGTTCGAAAGGTGAAGCGTTAGCAAGGCTGTAATTTGCCTCATCCCTCGCTAAAGCTTCGGCTTACTTCGTCACGTGACACTAGTCTTCGAATCGCACCTTGTCTTCGCCGGCCAGCCTTACTAGATCGGGCAGGTCGTACAATTCAAGTGCGGAATGAACGGTACTATCCAACTGTCCAGCCGGGATTTTCTGCCGGACAATTGATGCCCAGTCACGAGGTGTGTCGCGAAGCGTGACCGATGCAAATAATTCCGGATGCAATGCGGCGGCGTGCAAGGCCACGATGCCGGCCTGGCCGACGCCGACCAAGTGAACCTCGCGAGGATCGTTTCTCTTCTTCTGGTAGTAGGCGACGAAGTCTGCCGCGGCCAGTGTGTCTTCCACTCGCATGCCGACTAGTGGCTTGCCCAGTAAGTAGCCGAGATAGTACGTTTTCCAATCCGATAACAGCGGGTCTTTACGTCCCGAGGACGTTTCACCCTGTCCCCGCAGGTCCACGCCGACGACCGCGAACCCATCTTGCATCAGTCGTTCGATCGGCCCGTCGATTTCTGAGTCGCCCAGCTTTCCATCGTCGTGCAGGTAGAGATAAGCTTCGTCGACGGGAGACGGTGGATGGTAGGTCAGTGCTGGCAACGTGCCGTTAGAATCGGTCTTTAGCACTAGTTTGTCGATGTGGTATTCGTCCCGTTTTACCCGTCCGAGGTCTTTGAATTTTGGTGGTTTCCTTTCCGATTGCGGGCGAACACTAAGCAGCTTTCGAATCTCGTTCCTCAATTCGTCCTCCGGAGTCACTTTCCAGCGTTCAATTCGATGCTTCCGAAGACGGTCTTCATGTTCGGCATTCAGGTCAAAGACAGACCGCTCGTTTGGGAAATTCAATACTTGCCCGGACTCGGTGCAGATCAGTTCGCTAGCGGGGCGCGTGATCAACTGGGGAATAGGGATGGAATCGTCACTCTCCAATAACCAGCGCTTCATCCATTGCCCGATCGCTGCCAGGTTTCGTGGCTGCACACCGTGGTTCCCTTCGACCTCTACTAGATCGACGCGCTCTGGATATCCAAGTCGAGCGTAAATCCGTTTTGCTTGACGATAGTTGTCCCATGTTCCTTGGATATCGAAAAAGTCGCTTGTCGTCGCACTGTACAGGGTGGGTCGAGGGGCACGCATCAGCACGTAATCCGGTTGATCGAGTCCGAATGCCAGCTGGCCGTAGATGTTCTGTTCGGCATCCTGCGGGCCAATCGTCTCGATCAACCGACGGAAGGTCGTCAAGTAACAAGCCGGTGCAGCGCAAGTGACTCGGTCGTCAAGGGCCATGACGTAACTGGTCAACGTTCCCCCACCGGAACAGCCCGTGAATCCGATCCGATCGCTGTCGATCTCTCGGCGACTTGCCAAATAATCGATCGATCGCATTGCATCCCAGACACGATATCGGGCGGTGTTGCGACCGATCAAGATCGAGCCCACACCGACAAGGAAGTGCTCGGTCGTTGTGCTATTGAATTGCGGCTTGCCGTTCGGGTTGAGGATCTGTGATCGCTCGCCCTGCCCTATTGGATCAAAACAGAGGGCAGCCATTCCGTGCTTGGCCATCATGATGCCAAACCGTTGGTTGTAATCGGCCGTCTTGCCCGTGCGGCTATGACCGCTTGAAACAACAACGCCGGGTACTGGATCGTCTCCGTCAGGTAAATAAAGATTCGCCGTGATATGGTGATTCGGTTGACTCTCGAAAATCACGTTTTCGATGCGGTAGCCATCGGCCTTGATCGTCTTCACCGTCCGCGCATTCAACGCAGTTCGATCGGGAAGACCGCCCAGTTGTTCGATGAAGAACGCTCGCATTTTCTTTTGGTAATCGCGGATCTGATCTGGTGTCTTTAGTTGCTCATACGCCTTGGCCCTGCGATCTAACGCGTCGAATGCTTCCTGCTGCAGGTTCGCGTACAACGCGGCAGCATCACGTTCGCTCTCCGTCAGGCATGTCAACTCGTCAGAATTCGCTGCATCGCCTAGAAAACAGTTTGCGAAAAGTAGAATCAGTACGGACTGTTTCATCGAATCTTCCCGGAACACGGAGGTAACTTACAAACAGCACAACGTCGGACTCACCCGAATTCGAATCGTCATCTTAAACTCAAAACTGTCGCAATGCACGGCTGTGAACACACTCACAATCCCCACCGGCCCTGTGCCGGAGGGTTTGAGGTCTGTGACTACCGGCTGCTGGCCTTTCTTTCGCCATCTCGTTCACATGCTGGCTTCGCGCCGAGTATACGGGTTACAATATTGCCACGAACCGACCTATCTGCCACAGCTGGCCTGCGAAGGGTGTGTAACCGATGGCAAAAAGAACCGACTTCATCACTGTCCAAACCCTTCTCCTTGCCGCTCTGTCGTGGAGTGCATGCTGTTCAACCGTCGGCGCCGATTGGCCGCAACTGCAGGGAGACGCGTTGCGTTCAGGTAATGTGCCTCAGGTATCATTGAGCACTCCGATTGGGCTGGTCGCCGCAGTGCCTTTGACCGACGCTGTGCTAGCTGCTCCGGTGATCGGAAATGGAAAAGTAATCGCCGTCGATGGAGCCGGCGTCGTCCACGCAATCGACACGCAGACTCTCGACGTGGTCTGGAAATTTTCGACTCGTGGCGGTCGTGGGAACTGTAACAACGTTGCGGCTCCCGCCCTTGTCGGCAAATACGTGCATGTCGCGACGATGGCCGGTTACTACTACGTCTTGGATTGTGATTCGGGTTCGGTCGTCAAAGAAATCGACTGCCGCGAACCTCTGTTTGCCGCGCCGGTCGTAGGCAAAAACCGTGTCTACTTTGCCACACTTGGAGCTCGCGTTTACGCAGTTGAGCCGAATGGCAGTGTCGTCTGGGTCTGGGACTTCGTCAAAGAAGTTGTCGGTTTTGACGGCAACCGATGGAGCGGTGAAGATTGGCTTGCATTTCGTGGAGATCGTGTGACCTGGCGGGACCACTTTGTTTGTTCGCGGGACATCTGCCTGCTGGGCGATACAGTGGTCATGCCGGCCGGTGGCCGGACGGTGTTCCTATCCGATGCAGGAGATAGCCCCAAGCTGCGCGCGATTGGCGTGATTCCTGATTATGTCGGAAGGGAATTCCCTGCCACGTTTGGCCAGAGTGCCGACGCAGCCGGAAACGTCTACGTGCAATGGCACCGCCGCGACAACGCTGGTCGCGTCGAGGTGTTGCGAATTGACGGCGACGAGATCGAGACAAGTTTCGTCCCTGGGACGGAAACTTCGATCGATCAGCGTGGTCTGTTGAGTTTCACTTCGGTCAGTGTACGCGACGGAGATGTATACCGAGTTCGCCCGGAACAAGGCCGTGGTCTTTGCCGCCACTCGAGCGGTCAGGAAAACCCTGAAGTACTTTGCGATGCTGGTTCTGTTTGCCCGCCGGTCTTGACTCGTGATCACGCCGTTTACGGAGGTTTGGATGGCAAGCTGTACATCGTGCCGTTGAATGGAGGCGAAACGGTCTCATTTGCAACCGCCTTTGGTGCCCCGATCACTGCTCCAGTTGCCGTCGCCGACGGACGTCTCTATGTCCCGTGCGAAGACGGTTATCTGTACGTTCTCGGTCCCGGAGGAAAAGCGCCGCTGCCTCTGAAGGATCTAGAAGTATGGAAAGTTCGCAGTCCGATCACGGGACCCTGGGCCGACAGTAAATTCGACTGGTATACGAATTATGGTGACTTCAGTGGCACAAATGCCAATGACCAGGGTCTGGCGCCTCCGTTGCGTATGCGATGGGCGCGGCGACTAGAAGGGACTGTCAAACATCTGCCAGTTTGCGGTGGCGGACGACTCTACATGCACACGGCCGAAGGGCAAATCATTGCGGTCGAACAAGACACGGGTCGGTTATTGTGGCGACGTTACTGGCCAGACGTCTATCTGTCGTTCACTTCGCCTCTGTACTACGACGGAAAACTGATCGTGCCCCAAGCGGGAATCAAACGGTCGCGGATGCGTTGCTTGGACGCGGCGTCTGGCGAACTGTTGTGGGACGTTCCCTTCACGGGGTCTCCAAGTTGGAGTCGACAGTTTCCACCAGTCGTCCACGACAATGTGGTGATCTACGCCTCCGGTTCCGGCAAGTACGCTGCACAGGGTACCGAAAAACCGTTCATTTTCCGCGGCTCACCGGTTCAACGCGGCGATAGCGAAGTGATGAGCTGGATCTACTCAAATGACAATCCCTACTACCCCAAAGACCATCGCCCACGAGTCTGGGCCTGGGATTTGGAAACCGGAGAAATCATCTGGGAAAAGGACTTTTCCGACTATGGACGTGGAGGAAACGATTGTGGTATCTGTTTGCTCAATGGCAAACTTTTTTATTCGGTGTTTTTCGGATACGCATCGGCCCAACGCGAGCGGCGTGGTTTACCGGCAAAGAACAACGGTCTGACAGCTTGCATCGATCCGGCGACAGGTGACGTCAAGTGGCTGACCACCGACTACTACGTGACGTCGAAGTGTACGCTCAGCGCTCGGGATCAAAAAATTTACATCGGTGGGTTCAACCGTGCAAAGGAGGGCACCGATGACCGGTTTGTTTGGTGCTTGAACGCCGCAGATGGTTCACTGGTCTGGAAATCAGATCCGGTGACTTCCGCGCTGAATGTGGTAACCGTCGGTGAGAAGTTCATTTTCTCCAACGCATTGAGGGGCAAGGGCAACGTCTTTGATAAGAAAACGGGCAAGGTGGTCAGCAGCATCGGACACAATTACGCGTGCTGCCGGTTCACTCTCTCGGAGCCCTACGTGCTTGGTGCAAATATGGACATGATCGACCTATCCTCCAACGGCAAGCTGGTTTCTACGGGACCCGCCATCGACTCGCGCGAATGCCTTGGAGCCGTGGTGTCCAACGGCCGCATCTTCTACATGTCACAGGCGAGCGGATTTGTCGTCTCACAGACATATGGAGCGGCGTCGAAGAACTTGCCAGCGGTTTGGGACCGTGAGTAGTACTGCGTTCAGTTCGGATTCAGCAACGATCGACCTATGTGTTGAGAATCTCTTTTACGACTCGACCGGCAACATCGGTCAGCCGAAAGTCGCGTCCCTTAAAACGATGCGTCAGCCTCGTGTGCTCAAGTCCAAATAGGTGCAGCAAAGTGGCGTGGAAGTCGTTGACATGCACGGGATCGCGGGTGATGTCCCAACCAAATTCGTCAGTCTTGCCGAACGTCACGCCACCTTTGACGCCCGCACCGGCCATCCAGAGACTGAATGCCCGTGGGTGGTGATCCCGACCGGTGTTCGTTTCCTCTTTGTCATTATTTTCAGCTAATGGAGTGCGGCCAAATTCGCTCGCCCAGACGACTAGTGTGGTATCCAACAGGCCTCGTTGCTTGAGGTCCGTCAGTAGCGCCGCCACCGGTTGATCGACAATGCGACAATTCTTGACTAGGCCCTCATTAATTTTTATGTGGTGATCCCATCCGACTGCACCGGCATCCGAAAAAATATTGACAAATCGCACGCCCCGTTCCACCAATCGACGCGACAGCAGGCAATTCGTCGAAAACGCTTTCTCTCGTTCGTTCGTCCGGTTGACTCCGTAGGCGGTCAGACAGCGGGATGACTCCTGCGACAGATCGATAAGATCAGGTGCAGCTGTTTGCATACGGAACGCCAGCTCATAATTCGCGATGCGGTCGTCGATTTCTGAATCGAGTGTCTCCAATCGTCGAATTCGGTTCAGTTGACTGAGCGTGTCGAGGCTGCGCCGCTGCATCTGTCGTGAGACTCCCGGTGGGTTGTTTAAGAACAGCACTGGCTCTCCCAGTCGACGGAATACGACTCCCTGATAGCTGGCTTGAAGAAAACCGTTGGACCAATTTTGAGTGCCCGCCGCGGTGGGTGTTCCGTGTTGAAGGACGACGTAGGCCGGCAGGTTCGCAGACTCGCTGCCCAGTCCGTACGTCAGCCAAGCGCCAAATGTTGGCTGGCCGACGACCGGGACTCCGCACATCATCATCAATTCTGCCGGCGCATGATTGAACGCGTCACTGTGCATGGAGCGAATCAGTGCGATGTCATCCGCATGTCTGGCGATGTTTGGAATGAGATCGGACAGTTCCATTCCAGACTCGCCATGTTGCCGAAAACGACGCGGGCTGCCCATCACGAACGCTGTGTCCTTCTTGATGAATGCAAACCTCTCTTTGTCGATCATCGATGGAGGCAGCGGTTGCCCGTGCATCTTCATCAACGTCGGCTTCGGGTCGAACAAGTCCATTTGACTTGGGCCACCTCCCATGAAAAGGAAGATGCAGGCCTTGGCTTGGGGTGCAAAGTCAGGAAGCTTGCTGGCGAGCGGCCCCGAGGGCGTCCTGCTTGTTTCCGCCGCGTCGCTTTCTTCGCGTAGCACTGACGCCAGTGCGACCGCGCCTAGGCCGCTCGCTGCGGTGGTGAAGAACCGTCGGCGTGTCGCACTCATGTGGCGGTCGACCTGGTCCATGTTCACCATCTCAATCGTGTTTGTGTTGAAATCTTGTTCATTTGGCTTTGTCCATTGATGTATCCTCTGTCTGAGTGTCCCTATTCACGGGTAATCGTCTCGTCGAGATTGAAGAGTGTGCGGGCGACCATTACCCAGGCGGCAAACTCGACCGTAGGAATAGCAGTTGACTCGCCGTCGAGTGCGGCGATCTGGGCCGCAGCAGTCGGTGAATCACGACACAATCGCAGCTGTTCGTCGTACAACGATGCCAGCTCATTCAGTTCTGCAACTGTCGGCTGCCGTCCTACAACTAGTCGCATGGCGTAGGCGAGGCGTCGCCGGTCGCTCTCCAATTTGCGTTCGCCGAAAAGTCGGTGCACGAGTGCTCGGGAGCTGTCGAGCACAACCGATTCATTCATCAAGACCAATGCGTGTAGCGGTGTGTTGGATCGTGAACGGCGAGAACATGAAACGTTGGGGTCGGCTCCGTCGAATGTCCCCATCATTGGGTACAGCATGGTGCGTTGCGTAAAGATGTACAGACTGCGTCGGTAGGAATCGGGCGGTTTGCTTGCCGGCCACTTGAATCGTGTCCCTTTTATGGCGCCATCTGGAAGCGGTGGACGGACACTTGGTCCACCGATATCGGTTTGTAGCAGTCCGCTTGATGACAAAAGGACGTCTCGCACGACTTCGCCTTCAACGCGGAACCGATTCTGACGAGCCAGCAATTCGTTGTCTGGATCAATCTCCAGCAAGTCCAAGCGAATTCGAGATGATTGGCGATACGTCGCCGAGGTGACAATCAGTCGAATTGTCTGCTTGCGACTCCAGCCGTGACGGATGAACTCTGCGGCCAGCCAGTCGAGCAGCTGCGGGTGTGTCGGACGGCTTCCCTGTGTGCCCAGGTCTTCGGTCGTCTGGACGATTCCCTTGCCGAATAGCCAATGCCAATGGCGATTGGTGGCGACTCGCGAGGTGAGCGGGTTATCGGGATGAACGAGCCACCGGGCCAGGTCCAGGCGGTCCGGGAGAATGTCTGCTCTCCGTGGTTGCAGTGGTGGTAATGCGGCGAAGGTGTGTGGTTGGACTTGTTCGCCGTGATCCAGGAAATTGCCGCGAACGTGCACATGCGTCTCGATCCGTTCGGTTCGTTCAACGATCGCCTGGGCCTTTGCCGATTTCGGATGGCCGGCCGCTGCCGCCGCAATGTCGGCCTCCTCGGCGTTGTTGAAGAAAGCAAACAATCCGTAATACTCTCGCTGAGTTAAGGGATCGTATTTGTGGTCATGGCATTCGCAACAACCGACCGTGAGGCCTAACCAGACGCTCGCCGTCGTGTTCGTGCGATCGACAACCTGTCGCACTCGGTATTCCTCTTTGTCCGAACCACCCTCAGAATTCGTCAATGTGTTGCGGTGGAATCCTGTGGCGATCTGTTGCTGAATTGTCCGGTCTTCGAGCAGGTCGCCAGCTAGCTGCTCAATTGTAAACCGATCAAATGGCAGATCGGTATTGATCGCATCGATCAGCCAGTCGCGCCAGCGGTACGCCCATGGACGCGAGCCATCGCCGCTGTAACCGTTACTGTCACCGTACCGCGCCAAATCCATCCAATGTCGGGCGAATCGTTCGCCAAAATGGGGCGACGCCAACAGGCGATCCACCAGCCTCTCGAATGAGTCTGGCCGTTTGTCTGCTGTAAACTCATCAACCTCTTTCGGTCGCGGTACGATTCCCAGCAGGTCGAGATAGAGGCGGCGGATCAGAGTGGTCTTGTCGGCTTCCTGCGACGGTCGAAGGCCGTGCTGCTCAAGCCTCTTCAACACGAAGTGATCAACGGCATTAATTGGCCAGCTCGTCCTATCAACTTCGGGGAGCGAAAGCGGTTTCGGCGCAATGAAAGCCCAGTGCGGTTCGTACCTCGCGCCTTCTTCGATCCAGCGCCGTAGTAGCTTGATCTCCGGATCGGACAACTGACGTACTTCATCTGGCGGAGGCATGCGTTCCGAATGGTCCTCAGAAGTGATGCGAAAAAACAGTTTACTCTCGTCTGGTTTGCCGGTCGTGATCGCGCGGTCCTCGTCAACATTGGGGCCGCTGTCAGCAGGCTGATCTAGTCGTAAATTGGCTTCACGCGCATTCTTATCCGCGCCGTGACATCTGAAGCACGCGGCAGATAGAATCGGTCGGATATCGCGGTTGAATTGCAGAGGCTCTTGATCGCCGGTGCGAACTTCGTCGGCCGAGAGATTATTTGGCACGGGGGTCAGGGCGGTCGACGCGTAGGCGACAAGTAGCCAAAAAAATAGTGTTGACTTGTTGCGGTATACCATGAGTCACTGTCCGGTCAATCGTTCACGCCCGCTTGACGCTGGATCCGAATTATGTGGCCAAATTTGGCCGGCACTCCAACGACGTTTGCTAACGCTAATATATTCCTTTTGACGGTGGATTCCAGCGATTGTCAGGGGCTCTAGGCGACGATGTTCTCGCGGCGTCGCTGAGTGCGGTATGGACATTAGAGGGTGTCTTGAATACTTTGTATCGAAGGGAACGCGTTTTCCGAGTGGCGATCACTTGGACTAAAGTGTTCCTGCAGATGGTCTATCTGCAACTGACCGACCGGCAGTGGACTCCTCACTCTTCGAACTCAACGCAGGAAAGCACCGAACCACACCATGGAGTTCCTTGAGGTCCCACTGTTCGACGACGACATCTTCAAGCTGGGTGTCCGGTTCCTGTTGGATGTTTTCTTTTTGATTCTTGTCGTTTCTTTTGCGGTCTACCCGCACGATCAAAAACGGGATTTCACGTTCACGGTCGTCATGATGAACGTGATGGTCTTTTTCATTTGTTTTACGTTGAAGAAGCTAGACCTAGGCTTGGGCATGGCACTGGGTCTGTTTGCCATTTTCGCTGTGCTTAGATATCGCACCGACGCCATCAAAGCCAAGGAGATGACCTACCTGTTCATCGTGATTGGCATTGCAGTCATTAACGCTCTGTCTAACAAGAAGACCAGCTACGTAGAGTTGGTGGCCGTCAATCTTACTGTAGTTGCCGCAGCAGCGTTGATGGAGCGGTTTGCTTCTCGCGATCGACTGCGGCAACATACTTTGAGTTATGACCGACTCGACTTGCTGGCACCACACAGACGAGATGAACTGCTGGCTGATCTCAAAGAGCGAACTGGACTCGATATTTGTAAAGTAGAAGTCGCAAGAATAGATCTGCGAAAATCATCGGCAACGCTTACCATTGACTATTACATTCCAAAGCCATCGAAGCCCGACACAGGGCCTGCGAAAGAATAGCGCACGACCCGTTTAGCGGTCACTCGCATCACTGGAAGCTACGCCAACACTTCTTTGACGACATTTCCGTGCACATCCGTCAGTCGGAAATCACGACCGCGGTACCGATAGGTCAATCGCTTGTGATCGATACCTAGCACGTGCAGCATGGTCGCGTGCAAATCATGAACATCGACGATGTCTTCTGTCGCATTATAGCCGAGTTCATCGGTTGCGCCGTGAGTGATGCCGCCTTTGATTCCACCGCCGGCCATAAAGATCGAGAAGCCCTTGATGTGATGATCGCGTCCGTCACCTTGAGCCATCGGCGTACGCCCGAATTCACCTCCCCAAACGATTAGCGTTTCGTCCAACATGCCGAGACGTTTAAGGTCTTTAATCAGTGCCGTGGTGCCTCGGTCGACAAATTCCGCCGTTTTGATAATCCCCTTCTTGATGTCGCCGTGGTGATCCCAGCCGCGATGATAAAGCTGAATAAATCGTACGCCACGTTCCGCTAGTCGACGAGCGAGTAGGCAGTTTCCGGCGAAAGAACCATCGCCCCCTGTCGTTCCATACATTTCCAGTGTCTCTTTGGTTTCATTCGAAAAATCCATCAGTTGAGGAACGCTCATTTGCATCTTAAAAGCCAGTTCATACTGGGTGATGCGAGTCGCGATTTCGGGGTCGTGGACGGCGCTCTCACGGCGACGATTGAGCGTTTGCAGTGTGTCGATCACGTCGCGTTGGTCTTCGGTTGATACGCCCTTCGGGTTGCGGACATACAATACCGGATCACCGCTGGACTTGAACTGCACACCTTGGCATTGGCCCGGCAGGAACCCGCTGTGCCATTGCCTGGACGCGATCGGCTGGTTTTGCCCACCGCCGGTCGAGGTCATGACAATGAAGCCAGGTAGATCTTCACACTCGCTGCCGAGCCCATAGAGTAACCATGACCCCATCGCCGGCCGGCCGCTAATCGACGTGCCCGTGTTGATGAAAGTGTGAGCCGGGTCGTGATTTATCGCCTCGGTCTTCATGGAGCGAATGACACAGATTTCGTCGGCGATTTGTGGAATGTGTTGAAAGACTCGACTGATCTCCAGGCCCGAGTTGCCATGTCGATCGAACGGGTGATTGGGCGCCATGCAGGTCAGTTTCTGTCCCTGCAGTTGCGCGATTGGTTGGCCGATGGTGTACGAGTCTGGCATAGGTTTCCCTGCCAGTTCCGCCAGTTTCGGTTTGTTATCAAAGGTCTCTAAATGGGATGGTCCGCCTGCCATGCAGAGGAAGATCACTCGCTTCGCCTTCGCGGCAAAGTGGAGAGGATTGACGGTACCCGACCAACGCGTCGCGTGCGTTTTTTTCTCGTCGCCAGCAAAAATATTGCCTGAATTGAAACATGACGACAATGCGGCACCGCCCAACAATCCGGCCGATCCGGTCAAAAAAGTACGGCGACAAGCCGCCCGCTGGACTGGTTCGAATAGGTTCATTAGTTACTCCGTTGCAATGGTCGACGTTGTGATATCGATCCGTTGATACCGTTGCTAACCTTAGGGGCGTGTAATGGTCTCGTGTAGATTCAAGATCACTCGGGCAACTGACGTCCAGGTGGCGAGTTCGTTGGCAGGAGTATTCTCGTCCAGTGGGAATTCACCGACCGAGAGCAACAACTTGGCCGACTCATTGTCGTCGCTATAGCGTTTTGCTTGTCGTTGGTAGAATGATTCGATCTCTGACACCTCCTCCGCGTCTGGTTCTCGCGCGACGGCGCGACGGAACGCCCAGCGGATGCGTTCTTCCGGTGTCGCTCCACCACCCTCGATCATTCGCGTCGCCAGTACACGCGCCGCCTCGACATACGTCGGATCGTTTAACAATACGAGCGACTGCAGTGGTGTGTTGCTACGAGGACGTTGGGCCAGGCATTCCTCCCGGGCTGGCGCATCGAAAGCCCGCAGGCTTGGGTGCCAAAAACTGCGTCGCCAATAGGTGTACACACCGCGACGGTACAGATCCTCTCCATGGTCCTGCCGATAGGTACCATCTTTGTACAATCGATACCAATAATTTGCCGGTTGATAGGGTCTAACGCTGCGACCGTACATCTTCGGCGAGAGTAATCCACTGATGGAAAGGGCGTTGTCTCGAACCAACTCGGCCGGTAAACGAAATGTCGATTGGCGTGCCAATAGCTGGTTTTCCGGGTCGCGATTGCGGAGGTCGTCCGAGCACACGGAACTCCGACGGTATGTGTCGCTCATGACCATCAACTTCACCATGTGCTTGATGTCCCATCCGCTCTCCATAAACTCGACCGCCAACCAATCCAAGAGTTCTGGATGCGATGGCCACGCCCCCTGTGATCCAAGATCATCCAATGTGCGGCTGATTCCCTCGCCAAAGTAGATCCGCCAGAGTCGATTGACGAACACGCGGGCTGTCAGTGGATTGTCGGAATCCGTAATCCACGCCGCCAGTTCAAGTCTCGTGGCGCGGCCATCAGCAACATCGACCTTACCCATGAATACCGGAATGGCTGGTTCGACCAGAGGCCCACTTTCGTCGAGCCAATTGCCACGCGGCAGCACGCGAATCGGTCGCGGCTTACCGGCATTTGTAATGATTGTTTTTTTCCATTTCTTCTTGTCGGTGAGCTCCGCAAGTTCTTCGTCGATGGCGGTGAGCTCCGCTTGCAGGGCCTTGGCATCCGTCCCATCGCTGGGCTCGATTTGGCCGAGTGCCTTGTTTAGGGAGACGCGTTTCGACTCCAATTCTTCCCAGCGGTCGATCTGCGGCAGAGTTGGCATCGGAGTGTGCGTTGGATAACCAACGCCTCGCTCTTGAATGTCCGCGAAGAAGGCGGCGAACCGATAAAAGTCCTGCGTCGTCAAAGGGTCGTACTTGTGATCATGGCATTCGGCGCACCCCATTGTCGTGCCTAGTAAGATCGGCGCCGTATTGCGTACCCGGTCGGCCGAGTACTTGGCGAGATATTCTTTCTCTTGCGCGCCGCCTTCACTGGTCGTCTGATTCATCCGATTGAAGCCGGAGGCAATCTGGCGGCGATACTGATCGAATTTCGATCCTCCAAGCATCAAGTCGCCAGCCAGTTGTTCTGTCACGAACTCGTTGTACGGCTTATTGTCGTTGAACGCAGTTATCACCCAATCGCGATACATCCAAACGTCGCGGTGCGAGTCTTTTTGGTAACCGACAGAATCCGCATAGCGGACAAGGTCGAGCCAATAGACTGCGAGCCGCTCTCCAAATGACGGTGAAGCGAGCAGGCCGTCGACGATGTTCTCGTAGGCGTCCGCCGACTTGTCGCCAGCGAATTGATCGACTTGCGCCACGGTTGGCGGCAAGCCAACGATGTCCAGCGACAGACGGCGAATCAGTGTGGCGCGGTCCGCTGGGCCGACCGGCTCAATCCGCTCGTCTTGCAATCGCGCAAGAATGAACGCGTCGATGGAGTTCTTGATGCGATCAGCCGTTCTTGTTTTTGGCACCTTTGGCCGCTGAGGCACAATGAACGCCCAATGGCCCTCCCATTTTGCACCCTGCTCGATCCAACGCCGTAGTGTTTCTTTGTCTGCGGGTTTTAACTTCAATCGCGAATCGATTGGTGGCATTTGTTCATCGGGATCGGCGGAAGTAATGCGTTGCCACGCCTCGCTCTGTTTTAATTTTCCCGGCTCGAAGACCTTGCGAATACCCTCTTTCGCGTCTAACCGCAACTCTGCTTCACGTTTGTCGGCGTCGGCGCCGTGGCAGACAAAACATGTTTGCGACAGGATCGGGCGGACGTCGCGGTTAAACTGCACCTCTTGGGAATTCGCTCTTGCACAATTCAACATGCTTGTCGCAAAAACAAGCCACGATAACGTGAAAATAATTCGTGACATATTCACGAGGTCTTACTCCTTTCGATGCCTTACCGAGCTTGGCGCGTTGAATTTCGATGTCTGCCAAAACGAAAGACGCGTAGCGCCGTCAAGGATTGCCGATTGTTCGGACAAAAGACTTGATTATATCACGCACCCCGCACGTCGTTTACTGGCTT
The DNA here is from genome assembly GCA_012959465.1 of Planctomycetaceae bacterium. Classification (GTDB taxonomy): domain Bacteria; phylum Planctomycetota; class Planctomycetia; order Pirellulales; family Pirellulaceae; genus UWMA-0346. Next base: position 23,411 of record DUDC01000354.1, on the reverse strand, counting down.
CGCCTATTCCTCTGCCTGCAGACTCTCAAGGCCTACCCTTAACCGCAATCCATACACTCCTGGCCCCGGCGGTTTGGGCACTTCAATCTCGACGTTCGGGTCTCGATTCGTGTTTCCGAATTTGGCGAGTTCGTGAGTGATCGCTTTGGCAAGATAGAGGGTGTGAAAGTAGATCCATCGTGACAGGGAATCTAAATCACTGGGGATTTGGAATTCAGCCATTGTCCGGCACAGTGCATACTGCCACGCCCCGTGCTGCATTTCTCCGCTGCTCTCGTACCAGTTTTGCACGATTTCGTACGCCTCGTCGATACTGTTGGCTACTACCTTGCGGTGGTCGTCGTGGAGAATGATTTCCATTCTGGTTGGTCTTTCCGGGTAAAATCTACCACCGGTGTCAGTACTCAGCGCGAAAACCCGAAATGCCCACCGGCCTTGTGCTGGGGGATTAGGCTTTGGCAACTACCTGGCAAGATAACACACTGGTTAACAAGAAAAGTCGACTAGATAGCAAAGCCGCTAGCGCCCGCTGGCTGGTTTCCTGTCTAAAAACACTACCATGGCAGTGGCACAAGGCGATGCTAGTCCGGCCAACGAGACAAAAAAATTGTAATTCTAGATCGATGCGGGGTGTTGTAAAATGAAGGCAACGGATCGTAAGCTGGCGATGCCATTGGGATCGACCAGATTTTATGACCGGCCGGATGCATGGACGGCCGCGGAAATGCGCAACAGTGATGCCTGGATCGCGCCACTTGAATCGAGTGACATTCACGAGCTTGAAGAGGCCGTGAAGGCATCTCGTCACGTTCCTATTGTCAGCCTGACCCGCGACGACATGCCATTGCCGTCTCTGGGTCCAAGACTTCAAGATCTCCAGCGTGACGTAGTGAATGGTCGTGGATTCATCTTGATTCGTGGCCTACCAGTCCGTCAGTTTGATCGTGAGACGATTGCCCGCATGTACTACGCGATCGGCGGCTGGTTTGGCGACCCCATTCCGCAGAACGCTGCGGGGCACTTATTAGGACATGTGAAGGACATTGGTCAAGACCCAACCAATCCCGAGCATCGCGTCTACGCGACTAATTTTCGACATCTTTTTCATACCGACAGTTGTGACATCGTGGGCCTACTCTGTTTGCAACCGGCAAAGTCTGGTGGGCAAAGTGCGATTGCCAGCTCAACGTCCTTGTACAACAAAATGGCTTCTATTCGACCGGATCTTGCCGACGTACTTGCACAGCCAATGCGGATCGACCGCAAGGGGGAGATTCCGGCCGGCAAGAGTGCAACCTACGAGATCGCCATTTTTCATCACTTCGCCGAACAACTCACAACCGTATATGCCCGAGACTTTATCGATGCGGCGCAACGCTTTGACTATGTGCCGCGGCTAACAATGCTCCAGATCGAAGCGATGGACATGCTCGATGCCACAGCCGCAAGTGACGAGTTTCGGCTGGACATGGATTTCCAACCAGGGGACATTCAGTTTCTGCACAATCATCAGATTCTGCATTCGCGGACATCCTATGAGGACTATACTGAACCCCACCTAAAACGACACTTGTTGCGACTGTGGCTATCCGCACGCAACGGGCGGGAATTGCCAATCGCGTTCGCCGAGCGATACGGTGAGATCGAGGTTGGCAAGATACGCGGTGGCGTCCGAGTGCCAGGGCAGACATTGCTGGCGCCCTTGGAGGCTGAGTAAGGCGAACCCAACGAGCTGAACCGACAATTCATCTGCACCAACAAAAAAGGGAACGGCACGCGTGAGCTTATTGAAGACGAATCAGAGCCATTGGCAAGTCCGCTTGAATGTTCGTGCGATGATGATCTCTTGCACCGCGGCCGTCGCGGTATTGTCTTTGAGTTTCGTTGGCGGCTTGGCGAAGGCCGAGACGGGGGGGCCATTAAAAGGCACGTTGGTGGTTGTTGGTGGAGGCAGCAGCGAAGTCGAACTTGAGAACATCTTCAGACGTTTTGTCGAGCTCGCTGGAGGCGACGAGGCGAACATTGTCATCGTACCGACAGCTGCTTCGAGCGGCGGCGAGTATGACTACGAAAAGCATGAACAAGTGTCCCTGGCTCGCGACACTCTGGGCCTAAAGAACGTGACGGTCGTTCACACACACGATCGGCGAACGGCCGAGACCGAAGAATTCGTCCGTCCAATTCGAAACGCTGATGCCGTTTGGTTCACGGGAGGACTGGAGTGGCGTTTGGTCGATGCCTATTTGGGCACTTTGACCGAACGCGAATTCAAGACGGTGTTGAACCGAGGCGGCGTAATCGGCGGTAGTTCTGCTTCGATCCAAGGCTCTCTTCTTGTTCGAGGCGATGAGAAAGACAGCAGTGTTCTGATTGGCGATCATCAACATGGCTTTGGGTTCATCAGCAATTGTGCGATCGACCAAGAGGTGATTGTTGGCAAGCGACAGAACGGACTCAGCAAGATACTCGCTGATTCCGAGATGCGGATCGACAAGGAAATTGACCGAAAAGCACTGCTCGGTATCGGCATCGATGCGGATACGGCAATTGTGGTCAACGGCAGTGAACTGGAAGTTATCGGTAAATCCAATTCGCGAGTACTTATCTATGATCCGCAATCCTGGAAGCCAGATACACTGGCGCACAAGAAGTACCAGACACTTTTCAAGGGTGCAAAATATGATCTGGCAGGTCGGAAAAAGATCGTAGAGCAATCCTCGCCGCCTTCGCCAAAAGTCGCTCGACGCACCAGCGGGTTCTACAAAGAGATCTTCATGAGTGGTGGAGTCCGGCTGAGCAGTCGTAAACGGCTATTTGCCGCCGAATCCCTCGGACTCACATATGAGTACTATGCCGGCAAAGATGGCGCGAGACAAAATGAGATCATTTGGGGAAGCGAAATGGATCTTAATGGATCGCTGTTGTACCCCGATGGTCAACCTCGGTTCCGGATGATCTACGTCAATGGTGGTTCGGCCACGTTACATGGAAAGTCACTTGAACGACCCGGCCGTGATGCTCTGCGGCAGTTTTATAATAACGGTGGCAGTTACTGCGGCAGTTGTGCCGGTTCCTTCTTGAGCGGACGAAACACCGACTCCCGGCAGTCCCGGCGACTGGGATACTTGCACATTTTTCCATTCAATACGCTCAATACAGGCCTCAAGAAGGAAAGAGTTGGTCATTTTATCCCAGCAGATTCAGCATTGTTGCGATATCGGAGTTTTGGCAATGATGGTTACGTTGCCGACATTTATCACAACAACGGCAATTGGCTCTCGGTTGTTGAGGGTGAGCACCTTAAGTCCACGGAGATTCTGGCAACCTACGACACACCCGACAGAAAACCGCATCGAGGTGCCGCGATTTGGGCACACAAGGCAAGTCAAAGCACCGGACGAGTCGTCAATATTGGTTCACATCCCGAAGGAATCTCAAGCGGCGAACGGCTCGATTTGACCGAGGCGTGTTTCCTGTACGCCTTAGAGGGCAATGGAAAGCCACAGGTGAAGGGAAGGTTGCAAGACAGCATCGTTCGGGAAATGACGGGCAGTACTACAGATGCCGAGCCGGCATTCACGAAGATTGGCGATCGCCAATACCATTTCTTCACTTTTGACGTCAGTCGGGAAGAGCCACAGATTCAGATTGAGATCAAAGGAGAACCGGGTTTCGATTTTCATCTCTACTTGAAACGGAATTCCGTCGCTATGCAGAGCGACGCCTCCCATGCTGCCACGGGCCCTGGTTCGGCGAAAGTAATCAACGCTCAGCTTTCTTCCGGCCGGTGGTTTGTTGGCGTCGAATGCGTCACCAACGTCGTTGCGAAACTGCACGAATCCAAAGAGTACTTCGTGTACTCTGGGAATACGGCGATCCTCAACGGCGCCGCCTATGAGATCACCATGACGGCGGCCGCGGCACCCAGCCGCGAGAAACAAAAGTAAGAACCGCGTGCCGCTGGCTTTGATGGGCCGGCCTAGGCAACGCGATTGTGCTCGGATTGGCCGCGCCAGCGGCTACCGCATGTAGCCGTGGGCGCGAGCCCACGGAACGCGGCGGCCATGCAATGACTATTGGCGCGAAGTGGGGCAAATAGGGGCGATTGGCTAGACGCCTTGCCCCTCTTCTGACTCCAGTCCGAAATGAAGAACCGGGAAAACGGAACATTCCGCTATCGTTTATTGAAAGCCACGGGTCGGATTGTCTATCTTGAGTTTAGTGGGTTCGCGCAACCTTCCACACAGGTTCATTGAAGTTGGAATGAGGAGTAGGGTCATGTCGTTTCGCCCTTTTGGTCGACAGCTAGCGGTCGTGTTATGTGCTACCGCGCTGATGGCGGCCCCCTTGGGTCTGTTCGCTGGACGTATCAATTTCGGTAATCGGGTGGGTGGTGTATCGATCGACCCAACAGGAATTGTGGGCGAGCCTAGCGTGGAAGACAAAGCCGCTCTGCTCAAGAAGTTGCAAAAGACCTTCAAAACGGCGTCGCCTGAGCTGAATCTCCCTCAGGAGATGCGGAAGATTTCTCTCAAGGGACTGTTGGCGGTTGTTAAAGAAGCCTATCGCAACAACCACGGGCAGCTGCCGGACGAGGTGCACTATCTGGCTGGACTCCAACGTATCGAGTATGTGCTGGTTTACCCGGAAGAGAACGATATCGTGCTAGCCGGGCCAGGTGAAGGTTGGACAATGGACGACCAGGCGAATGTGGTGGGAATTACCACTGGCCGTCCTGTCCTCCGTTTTGATGATCTACTGGTCGCTTTCCGAACGGTGGAAGCCGCTCGGACCGAGGGAATTAGCTGTTCGATTGACCCGACGAAAGAGGGTATTCGCAGACTAACTCAGGTCTTGGAACGTGTTCGCCGAACCGGCACGAATCCACGGTTGGCCGAGCCGCAAATGCGGAAGGCGTTTGGAGCACAACAAATTTCGTTTACGGGTATTCCGGCAAACAGCCACTTTGCCCGCGTGCTCGTAGCTGCCGATTACCGTATGAAACGCATTGCGATGGAACTCACACCCTCCCCTGTTCGGGATCTGCCCAGCTACGTTTCGCTGTTGAAAAAAACGCGTCAAACGACCGTGACTCCTCGTTGGTGGCTTGCTTGTAGCTACGAACCGGTCGCCCAGAGCGAAGATGGTTTGGTCTGGAAAATCCGTGGCCAGGGTGTCAAAACGATGACCGAAGATGAGACCCTCAACGCCGAGGGCGAGCGAACTTCGACTGGCAAGACGAGTCCGGCGGCCGCGAAATGGGCCGAACTGATGACGGCGAATTACGACCAACTCTCTGCGGAGGACAAGGTTTTCGGAAAACTCCGCAATCTGATGGACATGTGCGTTGCCGCGGCCATCATCGAACGATACGGACTCCGCGACGTCGCTGGCTGTGACTTGGCCCTGCTTTACGACTCGAGTAGCGTGGTCGAAGTGGAAAAATGGAATGCCGCGAAAATCGTGCCTCCCCAATTCAGCTTCATCAAGTCGCGAGCCGGCATTATTGTCACTGCTTCTGGAGGCGTGCAAGTCGGTTCGTGGGAGGTGGCGAGCAACACGGAGGTCAGCGTTCCTGTCGGACAGCTTCACGCAGCTGCTAAGACCAAGACCAAACGCTGGTGGTGGAATTAGCGGGTGTGCCACTTAGGTATTGCGAAGTCGAGCCGGACGCATGGTAGAATACGACCCTGAGACTTTGCATTTTGCTTCTGTTGACTATCGTTGCCGGACCGCTACACGCGGATACGGACAGGAAATCGGCAGAAGTAATCAAGCCGATCGATTCGAGTAAGAACAGCATTGCCGCCCTGAAAGCCCTGGGTGCAAGCATCGGGTCTTGTATCTATCGATTCATGGCGTGTTGAACCCAAGGCTAACGCCCTCAGCTCAAAAATGATCGGCGCTGGCGTTCGACCAATAATGGTCGAACATCTCAGCGTGGGCACCTGATCTGGGCCTGATGTTCTCGCCAATCAAATCTCCCTTTTCGGAATAGTCGTAGACATCGCCATAGGTACGAACCACGGTCGAACTGATTCGGCGAAAAATGTGCCCGGGCTTCAATTGATCCGGGTGTGACAATCCGCATGCGGCCATAATCTCGAGGGCACTGTGGACGGTATTGTGATGATAGTTTCGGACACGCGTCCGTTTGTCGGTGACATCGAGTCCACGAACCAGGTCAGGGTTCTGCGTGGCAACACCAACTGGGCAGTGGTTCGTGTTGCACTTGAGAGCTTGAATGCAGCCGAGGGAGAACATCATTGACCTAGCCGCGTTGCAAAGATCAGCGGCGATGGCAATTCGTTGAATGACGTTAAATCCCGTCGCGATTCTACCGCCAGCGATGATTTTGATCTTCTCGCGCAAGCCGCAGCCGATCAGGCAGTTGTGCACCAATAGCAATCCCTCGCTCAGCGGCATCCCAATTGAATTTGAGAATTCCAATGGCGCGGCACCGGTACCGCCCTCGGAACCATCGACCGTGATGAAATCGGGTATCTGTCCGGTTTCCAACATGGCCTTGCATAGACCCATGATCTGATCCACTCGGCCAATACAGATCTTCAGGCCAACCGGCTTGCCGCCCGACACTTCTCGGAGGTGGGTTACAAACTGAAGCAGTTCCTTCGGGCTGCCGAATGCGGAATGGGAGGGGGGTGAAATACAGTCCTTTCCCATCGGTACACCGCGAATTTCGGCGATCTCTGGAGTGATCTTCCCCGACGGAAGAATTCCCCCATGTCCCGGTTTCGCGCCCTGGGATAGTTTAATCTCGATCATCCTTACCGACTCGAGTTCGGCCGTTGCTTTAAAGTTGTCTTCGTCGAATCGACCGTCCGGCGTTCGGCATCCAAAATAGCCCGTCCCAATCTGCCAGACCAAATCACCACCGAGCTGCAGGTGGTACGCACTGACTCCACCTTCGCCCGTATTGTGCGAAAAGCCACCCAGCTTTGCCCCACCGTTTAAGGCGAGGATGGCGCTTTTGCTCAATGATCCGAAACTCATCGCGGAGATATTCAATATCGATGACGCATACGGCTTGCTACAGCGGCCCTCACCGATGAGAATTCGCGGTTCTTCTTTTGGTGGTTCGATGGGGGCGAGCGAGTGAGCGATCCACTCTGTACCGTCCAGATACAAGTCTTGGATCGTGCCGAACGGTCTCGTATCGACAACTCCCTTTGACCGCTGGTAGACGACGCTGCGAACCTCGCGACTAAACGGACGGCCTGATGTGTCTGATTCGACGAAATACTGTTGAATCTCCGGGCGAATGGATTCGAACAGATAACGCAAGTTACCGATGACGGGGAAATTTCTCCGTACACCGTGTCTTTTCTGACAAGAGTCGTAGACACCCGTCAAAAAGACCGGCACAAACACGATCAGCGACCAGAGGACCGGCTGCCAAAACGAGGCGATCAGGCCAATGGATGCGAATACAACAACAGAAATAACCCAAAACCACTTCAACACCGACATCCGTGGCCTCCTAACAGAGGGTTGGAGATTTGCGACTCAGCGTGCCCCACCTTTTAGTCAAAGTTGAGAATCTAACCTGCGAGAACATCATGCTAGTGAGTCGCCGCCCCGAATTCTAGTTCGGTATCCGTGGGCTAGCGCGTTCGGCTCACATACGACACGGGCCAAGCAAAGGCCGTGGTCTAGCGGCGAAATTCGTTTTGTCCATCCTGCCAATTTCCGTATCTCAAATAGAGCAGCTTCGCCTCGCGTCGAATCCCGGGAATACCTGAGTTGTAGAAGGGTGCGACTTTCGATGCGACCTCCCTGTCGCTCATCTTTCGATCAGATTGAGAAAACGCCTCAGCCAGCAACTCGAGGTTCTCGTTCAGTTCGGTTGATCCCGTTTCGTCCGCGGCTCGTAAGTAGCCCCCTTCTTCCACTCGGCAACCACTGACTCCTCGGTTGGAGATGTGTTCCACAATCTGTTCGGCGTCTTTCAGATCAAAAAACTCAGCCGTGGCCAACGGGGCCATCGTCCAGTTTACGAAGTCGCTGTCGTGAGACGCATAGCGCAAATCGTTGTTAATGTTCTCGACAAACCAGAACTTCATTCGTTCGCTGATCTGCGGCCTATCTTTGTGGCGTGGAGCTGCCACGTCCGCCTCGTCTTGTGATCTATCAAATGCCTTTCCCATCGGACGGACAACGGAGTGGCCAGACGAATCGCCCGCCACCTCGTCCGAGCCGTTTCGCGTCTTGATCCGCCGGTGAGCTACCGCTCCTTCCCAATAGCCCAGAGCGAGAGAGAGCGCGCTGACTGCAACGACGGCCCCAATGACTGGGCCGGAGGCAAACCAATCTCCCAAGTCACGACCATTGGTCAGGCCTGGACCGTACATGTAACCAACAGTGCCACCTAAACAACACATGACGATGAATAACAAGACGGCCGTTCTTAGACGGTTTGTCATCCAGGCAAAGGCGAGGAATCCCGAGAGAGCGATGCACCCTCCTCCGATCGCCCGAATCCAATACGAGCTATGCAGAACAGTGAAACGCAAATCTTGCATCTCGGCAAATTGAATGAAGACTGACGTGCCGAGGGCAAAACCGATGGCTGCCAGAATCGCCGCGATATACGCCTTGTTACCCACCAAGAAACCGATCAAACCACTCACGAGCAGTGCCGGAAACGAAAGTGAGCCGCTCAGATTCAGGCCATTCGCCGAAACGAAATCTGTGCCCCGGCCGTTGAGCATGTGCGGCATGTACATCACCAACCAAACGACGATGCCACCGGCGAGGCAGACTCCTGAAATCGACGTAACGAACGCTTTGCGAGACGAGCTACTGGTTAGCGAGGCTGCCAGCCAAGCGAAACCAATGATCACAACCGCCAAACGAGGGTCAATGCGAGCAATGATCGACGAGTTGGCGATCTGGTCCGCGATCGTATTCTTGGCAAGATCGGTCTGCGCGACGATCGTGATGGTCGCATATCCGGTTAATAGCGAGGCGGCGGTCGGCACAACGTAGTCACGACGGGCGAGACAAATCACGATACCGGAGACGCTTCCCAGCACAGGTAGAAGAAAGGCGCTGTGTGCCACGTCTTTTTCGGACAGATTTAGCGCCGTGCCCATCGATTTCCACCAAGCCTCTGAGCTCGGAGTATAGGCAACAACCAAAAAAACCGTGGCCAGCCCGAATAGCGAACCAAAAAAACAACCTGCCGCCCGCCAGCTGAACCGTGACGTAAGAGATGAGCCTGTCGTAGAGTCAGTTTTCGGCATAATTGGCGGATGCTACGATTAGTGAGTTGGGTGGTTCACCTAACCAGCCGCTTCCACAATAAAGCAATGTGCCTGGTTCTGCTAACGAGCTTTTTCCAAAAAACACGCACATCACAGCCCTGTCAAAACAAATTTCGATATATTGTGGGCATAAATCGAGATTGCAAACGTAGTACCTTCCGCGGGCAGTCAATACGGCTATCTGGAGTGCTCTTGATGACTATTCAATTGATTCGATGTTACTGTGCCGTCATGGCGATCGCACTAGTCACCGAGAATTTGGTGATATCACAGGAAACGGTTGACACGCCACAGTCCTGGACTGGGACACTCGATGTTGGCGCGGCCAAGCTGCGTTTGCGGTTTGACATAGCTTTGGACGATGCTGGAAAATTGAAGTGCACGATGGTCAGCATCGACCAGGGAAAAACGAAACTCCCTATGGACTTTTGCCAGATTGACAATGGCAAGTTGGTGATCCGATCAAAAAGATTAACGATCGTCTACGAAGGAACCTACAAGGATCGAAATACCGAGATTAAAGGCACGTTTACACAATCCGGTCAAAAGTTCGACTTGGTGTTGAAACCCGTCAAGGCCGCGCAGCCGACGGTGCATGTCGAAACCTGGCAAGGAACAATGAAAGCAGGTGCCCGCTCGTTCGAGTTTCAATTTCGAGTCTTGGAAACGAAGGACAAGAAGCGAGAGGTAGAGCTCGACAGCTTTAGCGAGGGCATTGGGGGAGTCAATGTCGAACCGACGTTCACGGACGAGGGCGTCTCCTTTTTAATCACTTTGACGAAAGCCGAATTCAAGGGGAAGTACAACGAAGACAAGTCGCAACTCGATGGTCATTGGCTGCAAAGCGGCAACAAGATCCCTTTGATCCTTAAGAAGGTGCCATTGGGCAACACTCGATCGATCAAGCCGCCCAAGCGGCCCCAAACTCCGAAAGAGCCGTTGGATTACGACTCTGTGGAAGTCACATTCGAGAACGGTGACGCCAACATCATTTTGTCCGGAACGTTGACAACGCCAAAAACAAAAGGACCGTTCGCCGCGGTCGTCCTAATCACAGGATCGGGACCCCAGGATCGCGACGAGTCGATAATGGACCACAAGCCGTTCCTTGTACTGGCCGACCATCTCACTAAGGCGGGCATCGCAGTGCTCCGCTATGACGAACGAGGCATCGGGAAATCAACAGGCAAATTTTCCGGCGCCACATCGGAAGTTCTGTCCAAAGATGTCGAAGCGGCAATCGACTATCTCAAGACACGAACAGAAATCGACAAGAAACGGATCGGCTTGGTCGGGCATAGTGAAGGCGGGTACATCGCACCGATGATCGCGGTTCGACGCGACGATGTAGCATTCGTCGTGATGCTCGCGGGGCCGGGAGTGCCTGGCGACCAGATCGTTCTAAATCAATCGGAGAAGATTGCCAGAGTTGCCGGGAGCTCGGAATCAGATTTGGACCTGGCCCGCCGGTTTCAAGAAGTTCTGTTTGACGCGATTCGATCCGCCGGTGACAAAGACGTAACGAAGGAAATGACGAAGAGAATAGACGCATTCGTTGCGACTCTGTCTGACGAGGAGCGTGAAAACCAAATTATTGTGAACTCCAAAGACGCCGTATCGAGGATGATCGATCCATGGTTCTTGTTTTTTCTAACATACGATCCGCGACCTGCCCTGAAGACCATCGAGTGTCCGGTGCTTGTTCTCAATGGCGGCAAAGACCTGCAGGTTGATCCGCAACTGAACCTGCCCGAAATCCGTAAGGCATTGGAATCAGGCGGTCATAAGAAATTTGAAATCCATGAATTGGCCGAGTTGAACCATCTATTTCAGACATGCAAAACGGGATTACCCGCAGAGTATCGGCAGATTGAGGAGACATTCTCACCGATCGCGCTGAGCATGATCTCGAAGTGGATCAATGCCCACTCATCAGCCGCTGGGCGCTAGCCCACGGTTTTTTTAGGTGCGCGAGAACTCGCCAAGACCCGACGCTCGTGTTCGGTTCACGACGAAGAGCTGTTTTCTGGGATCGGGCCATGGAAGACAAGCCAGTTGCCATCGAGATCTTCGATTTCAAATTCCCTCAGCCCCCACGGCTCGTCGTTTGGTTCTTGACGGATCGCCACGCCCGCGTCACGGAATTCCTCGTACAACGGATCAACGGGCCCGGATCACATCGGCTTCTTCCGTGCAGAGTGCACCACACAGTGGCGTACTGTTCTCGTCGTTTCGACGAGCATCGATCTCGGCGCCCGCATTGAGCAACACGCGAGCGGTCTCGGATGCGCGGGGCCGATGGCCGGACCAGTCGATTAATCGAGTCAGCAATGTGGAATTGTCGTCATCCCGCGCGGAAGCCAGATCGGGTTGTGCCTTCAGTAGATCTTGAAGGCCATCGATGTCACCCGAGTCGAGGAATGTAACCGCAACACCAAAATCCGAGCGGTCGGTCATCTCATGCGTCCTATTGGTCAGATGAGTTGTTTTGTCATCACTCAGTCGGGTTTTGGCCCAAGCAAATCAACTAGTGAAGTCCGGGCTTCTGTCGGATGAAAGTCGAATGGGCCGCGACCACCTCGGTAGTGGATGATCCCAAATTTATTGACGATATAAATTCTCTCAGGCCACGCCGAGAACGCGTTATTGGCCGCATCGTCCATGTTATCCAACAGGGTCGGAATACTTAATTTTAGTTTTGTGGCACACGACTGGGCCGCCGCGCGACGTTCGTCGGACGTCGTGTGCTGCCTGAGTCGAATACCTTCCTGCTCATTTGAATCTGTCTGCCAACCATCGTCCGGATGGGCTTCGGCTATGTAAATAACAAAAAACGTCGCTTCGTGTTTCAACTCATCGTAGATCTTTTGCAGGTCACCGACCTGGCGACGAAATGGTGGTCAGGTGTAGCTGCCAAATATGAGCACCAGAGGTCGGTCGCGATCGGCGCCCAGGTTGATCGTGTCGTTCGAGGCAAGTTGAGCCAATTCGAGGGCGGGCACGGCGTCGCCGACGTGTAAACACTCTCTCCTGCGATAAGTACTAACCGCCGTCAACGCCGCTTCACGTCGTCCGGCGTCTACTTCGCGGCGAATGTACTTGAGGTCGCGCTCGTCGATCAACGCACGCTCATCGATGGGGTCGATGTCGGTCATTAGTTTCTCCCGAGTTGCTCATGTCCGTCCAGCCTCCGCCCACAAAGCCGTTATAGTCAAAAATGCCTCGATTTACAGGATGCCGCAGTTCACCCGCGGTGAGGCTCGCCTTCTCTCGACTGAAGATCGAATGACCGTGGATTGCTCGGGCCTCTAACCGCTATTGGATCGACACCTTGGCGTGCACGACATTAGAATGGTCATCGTTAGAATGCCGGTTGCCGCATTCTTTCAAACGGGCCTGTTGTGCAAACGCTGAAAGAGTCACGTACCTGTGAGAAAAGAACTCATGATACGAGCGACGACCAGATGCGTCTTGAAGCAAACAGAGAGATGGGCTCTGAGCGCGTGCCTATTGTGCTCTTGCTGCCTTATCGCAGCTCCATCGCGGGCCGACTATGTATACGGTGGAACTCAACTATCCTGGGAGTGGCTGACCGACGCCAACCGGGCCATCGTGGTTGGTAAAGTAGTCACCTGCGACAAGGCGGGGACGTTTACACTTCAGGTGGACGAAGTACTCAAACAAAGCGGCCTCGAAGTTGCATCGGGACAAACGGTTAGTGGGCCGACACTCGGCCGCAGTACGTTCTACGGCGAGGCCCCGATCCTTCGGTCGGCCGGTTGGCCAGCGCTGACCGATCCCACTACGTATCCGGGCGCGGCGTCCAAAGTCACACATCTGCGGCCACGTTTTGCTCGAATGGTGTCGTGGTCGGTCGGTGATCGCTGCGTCGTGTTCTATGCGAGCGACCTTCGGAGGCCGCTACAGATCATCAACCTCGACAAACCAGTGAATATCGAGGTGGATTTTTTGGCGGTCGATATGGCGGGAGAAATTGTCACTGACGCAGGCGAAGTAGTTAAACGAATCGCCGCCCGTGTCGATGCGTCTCTCATCGACGGTCGCGCGCAGGTGCAGACGGCCGGAATCAGCTACACCGTATGGAAGTCTCCCTTGGATGGAGACGATTACTACTCTGTGTTGGCGCCCCCCCGACAAACGGCTGGCCACGCTTTGGGACCCGGGCGTGTTAACGGGCCTGTCATCGGGTCCCACTGAGATCGATGACGACATATCACACGCGGAACGTGCTCGGAAGAGTGCTCTGGTGACCCATTCAATCCCGTATCCGTCCGGTAGGGAGTTAGGTCATGTCGCCATGGCCTCGTTAGCGGCTTGGTTTTGGTTTCATTCCGGTAAGACGACGAAGGACTTTACTGCCACTGCCAGTGCCGAGTTGAACGCGGCAATTAAGGAGTGGATGACTGTCTTTCGGCGTAAAGAGAATCAGGCGAAGTACGCAAAAGCGGAGCCGACCTGGGCCGGCGAATACGCCCGTTTTCAAGTCTTCCGAAGCCATCGGACCAGCTACCGTACGTTTCCCCTGGGCTGGCTATGTGTGCTGTCGTATGACGCAAGGTATTTCCTGACTGTCGATGACAGGCGATTGGAAGTGCACCTGATTGATCCGGCGACGGATACGGCCGAGCGCCGCCTGCACGTCAGCGACGATGTGCATCGGTGCCGCACGGACGTTGAATTCAGCCGCGACGGTCGCTATTTGGCCTACACGACCGCGGACAGTTCGTTGTATCTTTTCGATTTACGCGACGAGCGAATGGTATGGAAGAAGAAAGTTCTCCCACCGCGCCCCGATTCGCAGGCTGACTGGTTGGTCCGAGGCTCACTGCTTCAGTTCAGTCATTCCAATCGCTATCTCGCCCAACAGTCACAACTGTTTTCCCCACGGTTGCCAGAGCGGCCCAACATCTGGGGTCGAGATCAAGGTCAACAGGTCGTGCAGGTCTGGGACGTCGCCACAGGAAACGTGGCCTTGATTCCCTACAACCGTTGGAAAGTAACACGCCTTTATCCAATTCCGTTCGACCCTAAAAACGAGGATATCGTTCGTCTTCGATCACCGCCGACCGAGGAGGGGTTCCCGCGCACGGATGAATTGTGGAGCATCTCGTCCCGACGAAAACTGCGTGCGATCCCCGAAAAAGTAGCCTGGAGCGACGGAGAGAATTGACCGATGCAGGAAAGCCAGAGTTTCTCAATCCCGCTTCTCGGTCTTGCTGCCGTTGTCGGCATGGCGATCGTCCTGCTGATCGGTTGCACTGGAGACGACGATTTGAAAACAGAACCGGCAGCGTCGCACCCGCATGCAGCCGGCGGCCGCTTTCTCGCTTTGGGAGACTCGTACACGATCGGCGAGTCGGTTGCCGAGTCGGATCGTTGGCCCCTGCAATTGGCCGAGCTATTGAGTGAAGAGGGAATCGAAGTCGGAACACCGACGATTGTTGCTCGAACGGGATGGACGTCTGGTGAACTCCTAGATCGCATCAACACTGCACGGCCGACTGGCGTGTTTGAGGTCGTCACACTCCAAATCGGTGTGAACGACCAGTTTCGCGGACTTGACGAATCGCAATTCGCCCGTGATCTCGATGCGTTACTTGACTTGGCCATCGAATTTTCCGGTGATGATCCGTCACGTGTCGTCGTACTCTCCATCCCCGACTGGGGCGTGACACCCTTCGCGGCGGGCCACAACCGCGATGTCATTGCCAGCGAAATCGACCGCTTCAACCAGCTGAAACGTGAACGGGTCGTCGTGCGAGGTTGCCAGTTCATCGACGTGACGTCTATCTCCCGCCAGGCGGCCGCCGATCGAACTTTGTTGGCGGACGATGGGCTCCATCCTTCAGCGAAAATGTACTCGCGCTGGTGCCAACTTGCCTTGCCAGCCGTTCGGAAGGCACTTTCTGCTGGACCTTCGTCACCTTCGCCGAAAGCGACTAGAACGGCCAAGTAGGAGAGCCAACACGTCAGCGAACTCACGCCTACGTCACGCCTACGTCACGGCTGCCCGCTGCCTGAAACGGGGTTGATCCCACGCTCGGGACTCGATGACATCGACCAGGGTTGTGGCGGCACACCAGGCATCGACGAAGCTCGTATAGAGCGGCGCGAAACCGAACCGCATTAAATTCGGTTCACGGAAGTCACCAATCACGCCCCGGTCGATCATGGCCTGCATCACGGCGTATGCCTGTGGATGGCAGAGCCCTACGTGGCTGCCTCGCTGAGTTTCATCGCGTGGTGAAGCGAGTTGGATGGCCGATGGGGCCAGCTGGTGTTCGACGCTACGAATGAACAACTCGGACATCGCTGTGCTCTTCGCTCGTATCATCGGCAAGTCGATTTGACTCCAAATGTCGAGGCTCGCTTCCATCGCCGCCAGCGCCACGATCGACGGCGTACCGCTGAGAAACTGGGTGATGCCCTGTGCCGGTGCGTAATCGATCGCGAAATCGAATGGCCTGGCATGACCCATCCACGCGGTGATGGGTTGGTCGATTTCACCGTGATGGTGGCGAGCAACAAAGAGGTATGCTGGCGCGCCAGGTCCGCCATTCAAATACTTGTAGCCGCAACCAACGGCCAAATCGGCGGCGGAACCCTGGAGGTCGATGCACATTGCGCCAGCGGTATGTGAAAGATCCCAAAGCACCAAGGCGCCGCACTCGTGTGCGCGACGAGTCACGTTGGACATATCGTGCATTTGCGATGATTTGTAGTCCACGTGCGTCAGCAGCACGACCGCCACGTCCTCATTCAATGCCTCGTCGAAATTCCCCTGCGGGACCAGTTTCACTTCGATATCGCCATGCATTCGTTCAATCCCGCTGGCAACGTAGATGTTGGTCGGGAAATTATTTGACTCTGTGAGGATCACGCGGCGGTTGGGGCGCAGGCGTAACGCCGCCACTAGCAACTTGAACAAGTTGACCGATGTGCTGTCGGCCATCACGACTTCGTCGGCATCGGCGCCGATCAAAGGAGCAACTTTCGCAGCTAGCCGTTGAGGCGCATCGATCCACCCTGCCGTGTTCCAACTGCGGATCAGTCCCTGACCCCACTGATGGTCTACAACGTCGGCCACCTTTTTCGAGGCAGCCTTGGGCAGGGCTCCCAAGGACATCCCGTCCAGATAGGTGATTCCCTGCGGCAAGACGAATTCGTCCCGCCAGGGTGCCAGCGGATCGGCCGCATCAAGAGACGCGCACAAATCTTGGCTAATCTCGTCATTCTTAGGAAGATCGTACATGGCGAGTTAGTATATCGGTTCTTACCCAGCTCCGTTGACTCCCGGATGTCATCACGTCCCGACCGAATATCACGAGGTTGTCCAGCTACTCAAGAGTACGGAGTTGGCTGCGGTCGGGAAGGGCATTTCCGAAGGCACAGGGACTTCTGTTTATCATGGAAACTTCAGCGTCAATTCTAATTATACGCTTGCTGAAGTCTCGGTATCGGGCCTGACCGTCGATAGCATTACGACGATCTTGCGTGATGATTGCATGTCATTGATCGAGTTTGGCATTCGATTTCTTGGCGATGAAGAAGCAACCGAGGACGTACAAGAATATCCGGAGGGGGAAGAACCTGGTCCGGATGAAGCGGACGCAATTATAGAGAAACTTGGATTAAGTGCCGGGTTTGGAATCACGTATGCGATTTACTGACATTTTCTCAGCAATCACTCAGTGAAAGATTTTGTTGCGTTCTGGAAGCAACGTGGTATTCCTGTCGCCCGTAAGTTCGCATCCGATTTGCGCCGCATCCATGCTGGCCCATAGGTCACTTGTCCGTAGGTCACTTTCGACGAAAGTGACCAGCCCCTATCCATCGCCAATAACAAATCCAGCCGCAAAGCGTCGAGTTAGCGTGTTTCACTCTTGTGACGCGTCGCCCGTTAGTTCTTTCAGCAGGCGTGCGTGCACTTTTCGTTCCTCGGCCTGCACGTCCATCCGCCGGCCGTGATTGGTCACTTGGTCGTATCGCACATCTTCTTCGGCCAGCTCGCGTACAAACGGTTGCAGAATCTTGTCGATCTCCGCTTCGCGCAATTTCATGACTTTCGAGTTGGACGTGCCGGAAACTCGAATTTTCTTCCTGCCTTTTAACACTTCGTCGAACTTCTTTTGAGCCTTAAGGGCGAAAATATGAGCGTTATCGAAATGGCCCTGCTCATGATCCAACAACCTCTTGTTCACTCGTCCGTCAACCCAACTCTTGTCGCGCAAGAAAACGGCAAAGACACTGACTTCGGTCACTTCCAGGTAGATCCGATTGCTACGAGCGAGTGTTCTATATCGAAAGGAAATCCGAATCGAGGTCCTCGTCGCAGCGTTCATTTGAACCGGTTTGGGATCCGGAACGCTGCCGCGAAAATTCTCCCAGACAAGCGGGCGAGCCGTGTAACGTAATAGGGATTCCTCTTGTGCATGGACGCTTCCCGACATCAACAGCCAGATGGCTAGCAGTTTGGGAAGTGAATGGCACGGCCGGCCGTCTTTATCGATTTGCAACCAGTACTTCATGACAGTGTCGTAAATGTCTATAAAAAAATGTGTGGAAAACGCGTTTGATGAGGACATACTAGTTGGATTATATCGTGACGCGGAGTCAAGCGACAAGGATGTGTGGCACTGGCTCAGCCCAATCGTGTCTGTAAATAAGCGGGCCAAAGGTCCGATCGGTTGGTCCCCGATGACGGCAAATGGCCGGACGGTTGGCCCCTTGCGGTTGATATTTGGCCAAAACCCAGCCCGGTAGGCTGGGCTAGGCAAATGCAGCGGGGCGTTGCCCCTTCGTTGAAGGTTGAGCCGAAGGCGCTAGCCTCGGGTTTTTTAAATCACACGAAGGATAGACAAGACCCAACGCGGAGGGAGGTCTTGGTGGCTTTGTGTGAGGACCTATAATCGTCTCCGACGAAGAGAGTATTGCAGAATGCAAAGGCAGTCGCCTCCTTTTTCGGAGCATCCATCGATGAAGGACGACGTTGAAAAGAGCGTACCTCGTGCTGTGCGTTTGCGTTTGTGCGAGTGGCGCGATGAGGATCTAGCGGCATTCGCGGATCTCAACGCGGATCCGCGCATGGCGGAACATCTGCCCAAAACGCTTACTCGAACCGAGAGCGACCAGTTTGTATCGCGAATCTGCGCACATTTTGAAAAACACGGCTTCGGGCTATGGGCGGTTGAGGTTTCAGATGTGGCCTCGTTCATCGGCTTTGTCGGGTTGTCCGTACCCAGGTTCGACGCACATTTCACTCCTTGCAGCGAGATAGGATGGCGCATCGCTCACTCGTATTGGAACCGTGGTTATGCGACAGAGGGAGCGCGGGCCGCCGTAACGTACGCCTTCTCGGAACTTGGTCTTTCCGAGATCGTATCGTTCACCGTCCCACACAACCTCGCATCTCGACGAGTGATGGAAAAACTTAAGATGTCCCATGATCCATCCGACGACTTCGACCACCCGATGTTGAGTGAAGGAGATCCACTTCGCCGGCACGTGTTGTGTCGGCTGAAAAACAGACCGTCACCGTGAATCGCTGGCGCGTCGCTGGACAATGACGATTCGTGTCGCAATAATTGGCCGACGTTCAGTGCAAAAAGAATACCGTCGACTGCCGAATGGACCACATCATCGCATCGGATTGAACATGCCGAAGGATATCGGCTGGAAACGCCAATTTGCCAGTGACACCGTCGCCGCGGTCTGTCCGCAAGCTCTACGTTCACTGCAAAGCGCCAATGAGATCGGTTTCGTTCCGAGTTACGGCGAAGACGACGAGTTTACCGTGCGAGCCCGAAAACAGATCTGCCAGCTCTTTGGCAAAGACGAATCAGGTTGTAGTGTCTCTTTTGTTTCGAGCGGAACCGTAGCCAATGCTCTGGCCATGGCCTCGGCCTGTCAGTCCTTTGACGGAGTCCTTTGTCATCCTATTTCTCATCTGGAACATGACGAGGCGAATGCACCGGAATACCTTACGGGCGGAGCAAAACTGCTCCATGTTGACGGTCGGGACGGCAAGATCGATCCCAATCGATTCTTCGATTTTCTGAGTCGCGGGCATGGCTACCACTCGGCTCGCTTGCGAATGATCTCGATCACGCAAGCTACCGAAGTCGGGACGATCTATACGCTGGCGGATTTGCGTGAGCTGCGACGTATCAAGAACGAAATGGAGTCGCGGCTTAAAGAGCTCTTTAATGATGAGGAATATCGCCTTTACTACCACATGGACGGCGCCCGCCTCGCCAACGCGGTGGCAGCTCTGCAATGCGATCCCAGCGAAATAGTCGCTGAAGTCGATGTGCTTTCTTTCGGCGGGTCCAAGAATGGTGCGCCGCCAACCGAGGCGATTGTGTTCTTTAATCCCGCTTTGGCGCGGGACTTTACCTGGCGAGTCAAGCAGACGGGACAACTGGTTTCCAAGATGCGTTATCTTTCCGCTCCGTGGCTTGGAATGTTGAAAGATGATGTTTGGCTAGATAACGCAAGACATGCCAACTCACAGGCGCGAAGACTGGGTTTGGAGCTTCAAAACCTAGGCTTTCAGCTGGCGTTAGACGTCGAATCCAACATGATCTTTGTGCGATTTGGTCAAGCCGAAGCGGACGCCTTGCAACTGCTTGGTTGGGACTTCTATCCATTCCAGCTTCACGACGGAACCGCTTACCGTTTCGTCTGTAATTGGAGCACCACGGACCAGGCGGTGGACGATCTCCTCGCAGATGTAAAAACCATCGTACGGAAGTGAACAGCATCGTCGTTGTCGTGAATGTGGCCCGATCGTCGGTCTTGTCCTTTAACCACTCCTTGTGAGTGCGTTTCGCGTTCGCGTCGATGGCATCGATGTCTTGCTCGCCGCTACGTCAATTCGGCCGTTATCTTAAGAGAGAAACGCCGGACTCTCGCTCTTTTTCCGGCGTTGTTGTCCACGCTTTCTGCGATTAACAGGTTGGACGACGCGATATACTCGTATCAAAGAAAAAAGCTACTTCTGATTTGACTCTATTTAGCGAATCAGAAATCGAAGAAGTTCGAAGTTATTCAAACAAGCATCGTCCAGCCGGACCAGCAGCACCACCGTCTCGGTAGCTGCCGTGTTTATGGTCCAAGTGCTCTTTGCGGACGTTTCGAATCCAAACAGGACTCGCCGAAAGTACTTTCCAGCTCGATTCCCACGGGATTCCTGGCCATGTTGGCATTTACCCTGGCGTTCAATGGTGCTACGGTTCGCCAGTCTCTCGGCCAATAGAGCGAAGAGCAGCAAGTATCCACGTCCACCTGGTGAGAATCGGTAGGTTATGGCAGAAGAATGCGTCAATGAAATGTCGGACGCGACAGCCACCCGCCCGGTGTGGAATGAGACGGTGTCGAGGTACAAACACCCCGATGTCCGTAAGAGCTGCTGGCAGGTCATCAATTCTGTGGTGCCGTTTTTCCTGCTCTGGTACCTGATGTATTTGAGCTACTCTTGGTCTTACTGGCTAACACTGCTTGTCGCCGTACCCACTGCCGGATTTCTGACGCGAATATTCATTATCCAACACGACTGCGGACATCATTCGTTTTTTCGTAGCCGTCGGGCTAACGATCTACTGGGATTCTTCTGCGGCGTCCTCACGCTCACGCCGTATCATTTTTGGCGACGCACGCACGCGCGGCATCATGTTACCAGCGGTAATCTCGACCATCGAGGACATGGGGATGTCGGCGTCTTGACCGTCGAAGAGTACCGTGGACGGACGAAATGGGGGCGGCTGAGCTATCGCATTTCGCGGCACCCACTTTTTCTGTTTGGGTTCGGCGCAAGCTACATGTTCATCGTGCAACAACGACTCACGCATGGGATACCGCGTACGTGGCAACGAGAACGAAAAAGCATCCACTTGACGAATTTAGCATTGTTGATTGCTGTCGGTGTGGGGTGGATGGTGATCGGATTGCCAGCCTTTCTGCTCATCGAATTGCCGATTGTCGTGCTGGGAGCTGCGGCGGGAAGTTGGCTTTTCTTCGTTCAGCACCAATACGAAGAAACGTACTGGCAGCGTCGAAAATCGTGGGATTTCATCCGTTCGGCATTGGATGGCAGTTCCTACTATCGCTTGCCCAGAATCTTACGCTGGTTCAGTGGCAACATTGGCTATCACCACATTCATCATCTCAACAGCCGCATTCCCAATTACAACTTGCCCGTCTGTTACGATGAGGAAGCCGCGTTTCGTGAAGCATTCACGTTAGGACTTCGCGAGAGTTTGAAGTGCGCCTCGTTGAAACTCTGGGATGAAGATCAACAGCGGATGCTGACTTTCGCGGACGCAAACGCGCTCGTCAAACACGAGCCTCTGGACCTGCCGCGCGCCGCCTGATGCGGCCGTCAGAGTCAGTCCGTCAGTTTCTCAATCGGCGTCAATAAGAGTTTGCGAAACTCGACTTCAGAGCCTTCGGCTTGTAGGGCGATTTGCCCTTTGGCCGCTGTACAATCGGTACCGTGGTTCACCAAGTCGCCGTTGACCCAGACTTTGACGGCATCGTTGACGCATTGGATCTCCATCGAATTCCACTCGCCGACCGGCTTTTCCGAGTTGTCGGTCAGGTTGAGAATCCGCCGCGCTTTGCCCTCAATGATCCCCCACTTCTCCTTTGGGCCGCGTCGCTTGACCATCTCGGGTACGGTGATGTCCTGGACGATGCACCAGAAGTCGCCCGCATGGCGATGATTCATCTGCACTTCGATCGATTTGGGAAACATCTTGTAAAGCGCTCGTGGCGTGGACGCGTGGACCAGTACACCACAGTTGCCCGGTTTGGACGCGAAACGATATTCGACTTCGAGGCGGTAGTTCTCATACTGCGCATCGGTGATCAAGTGTCCCTGCGGCTGCCCGAGACTGACGAGTTTGCCGTCGCGGACAATGAACGTCGTTTTGGCGTCGGGGTTCTTATCCAGATGCGGAACGTCGACGTGCCAGCCGGTCAGGTCCTTTCCGTTGAACAGGCTTGTCGTCGAAGAATCCGATGTCGACGAGGTCGTTTTCTTCTGTAACGCTTTGGCAATCGCTTCGGCCGCTCGAGCTGCCACGAACTTGTTGCCAGCCGCGTTCAAGTGGACACCGTCACCGGTCAAGATGCCGCGTTCTTTGTTGTCTGGATTCTGTTTCTTGAGATAGTCAAGAAACGCCTTGCGTAAGTCGCACATCGTAACGCCCGTGTCCGTGGCAACCTTTCGGCTAATGGCCGAGTATTCCTCGAGCATTGAGTCGAGTGAGTTCGAGCCGTCGTTCTTCTCTCCAATTGTGCTGGGGGTGCAAAGTACAATCTTGGCGTCCGTCGCCGTAATCTTCTTGATCAGGGCCCTCAGTCCAGAATCGAAATCGTCCTTCGAGGTACCGCGACCTCTGACGCTGTGCCAGACGTCGTTGATACCGATGTAGATAAAGACAATCGTCGGTTTCTTGCCGAGCACGTCCCGGTCGAGTCGCCGCTGGAGGTCCGGAACCTTGTGACCACTGATTCCGGCATAGACGATGGTCACGCCGAGGTCCGGACGCTGCTTCTCGATCGCCTCGCCGATCAACCGGCAGTATCCACCCGGCCGCGCGCCGCCCTGTGTGATGGAATCGCCGAAGAAAGCGATCACCTCGCCCTTAGACAACGGCGAGTCCTTCGCGGTCAAGGCCCCGATGCCCACCGGCTCGGCGGCCGTTGCCGTTTCGAGCAGGTTCAGGCTGGCAGCGAGAACGATCAATGGCAGAAGACGCGTCATGGTAGTTTTCCTGGTGTTCATGGAGAGCGATGTTGGATTGCGGTTTTATTATAGGCATTCGTTGAATCCTCTGTGGGGCGTTTTCGTCACCCGACCCGTCGGCGAGGGAGACACTACAAGTCACCGCACGGGTTCGGTTCATGGTTTTTTGACGGGCGGTGAGCCAAGGACCACACGAAATCCCATCCCCAAACGGCTGATCATCTCGAAGGTAATGTAATCGGATCGCAACATCGTCTGGCAATTCTCGGCGTTGGTATTCCAGCTACTGCCCCGGATCTAGCCCTCGCAATACTCGATCACATTCCCGTGCATGTCGTACAATCCCCAGGGAT
>DUDC01000353.1:40891-51464 GCA_012959465.1 Planctomycetaceae bacterium | reverse complement strand
AGTCCGCTGCTCTATCCAACTGAGCTATGGGCGCGAATCGTGATAGTCGATTGGAACGGCTACCGGAATGCGAAACCTGGAGTTTGGTGTGATCGGCAGGTAACGCCAAGTGGACAATTCTACCTCAAAGGGTAACTCCGGAAACCCCAACGGTCCGAGTGTGAGAAACTCGGCGTGGAAGATCGATGACGTGGTTTACGATCGGCCTTGCTATTCGTCAACTACGTATGATTTGCACATCGCAGTTGGGAAGCAGTTTTTTCAGCGCGTTGATCGTCGCGTCGTTGCCCTTGAACTCTTCGCCCAAGATGATCACTTCGCGCAACGTGGGTATCAGAGCCAAGCCCGTCAGGTCGACCCCGTCGATCGATGAACCCGAGAGGTCGAGATACTGAAGATTACTTAGTCCCTGAAGGTTTCGTAGTCCTTCATTCGTAATCCGCGTACAGCCAGCTAGTGACAGCTGGCTGAGCTGGGGCAAAGACAACTGTTTCAAGCCCTCGTTCGTGACTTGAGCACCGTACAGGTCGAGCCTTTCCAGACTCGTGAGCTCGTTCAAAACGGCAATGTTGGCGTCGGTGACGTTAGAGGCATCAAGTTCCAGGTGCCGCAATCGTCGTAGACCGCGAAGCTTTTCCACTCCGCCTGCGCCCAACGGCGTACCCGTCGTGACAAGCGATTCGAGGTTGCCCAACGGTGCGAACGATGGCAGGTCCTCGATTTTGATATCTGGGCAATTCAATTCCAATTCGCGCAACGACTCCACAACTGACAGCGAAGCAAGTCCTGTCCCCCGTTTGGAGACAATGCGAGTTATTCGGACGCGCGAGGGGGGCGCAAATCCCACCACAAGGGGTCATCGATTACCGCAACTGACCGCGCCTCGTTCGTCTGCTACATCCACTCGAGAATCGGTTTGCCTTCGATCAGGCGGACGGGACGGCCATCGGGGCTGTGCGCGATGAGGTCGTGGGGAATGCCGAGTTTCTTGTAGACGGTCGTGGCAATGTCGTCCGAGAAGTACTCGTCCCTATCGACATGGCCTCCATCGGCGTCGGTGGCACCCAGCACATGTCCGCCCGGTACACCAGCACCGGCCATGATCGCAAAACCAGACGTCGACCAATGGTCGCGGCCACTCGCCGAGTTAATTTTTGGAGTCCGTCCGAAGTCAGTGAGCCAGCAGACGAGGGTGTTTTCTAACAGCCCTCGTTGCTCGAGGTCGATGAGCAGTTGCGGAAACGCCTGATCCACCGGTGGCAAGCGACTGTTCTTTAGCGACGTAAAGTTATTCTGGTGTGTGTCCCAACCGCCGTCGGTGACCGTCACGAAGCGAACACCCGATTCGATCAAACGACGGGCCAACAGACAACTCTGTCCCAACCGGTGCCGGCCATACGCGTCCCGCAGCTCGGCCTTTTCTTCGTCGATCGCAAAAGCTTTTTTGGTTTCCGGCGCCATGATCATATTCAGCGCCGCCTTGTAGTGTTTATCGAGTGCGTCAAAGGCCTCCGGTTGAATGTCGGCCCGACGTTGCAAAGCGTCGATACGGCTGAGCATCTTTCGCCGCCTCTTCACACGGTCCATCGTGATGCCTTTGGGTGGGCTAATGTCACGGACGGTGAATTTATCGGCGTTCGGATCGGCCAACATCTCGAATGGATTGTGACTCAGGCCCAGGATCCCGGCGGTCCCTCCACCGAACCGACTATCCACCTGACTTCCCAATTGTACAAACGGTGGCAACGACGAACGAAAACCGTGAAAGTGACTGACGACTGAACCATACGTCGGGTAGCCAATCGCTTGGTTGAACTTTCGTCCCGACATGACCCACTGGTCGGCCGAGCCGTGACTTCCATTTTGTGGATTCCAACCGCGCAACAGTGCATAACGCTTCTGATGCTTGGCCATGTTCGGCACGATCTCGGTAAACTGCACACCTGGCGTGGCCGTACCGATCGTTTGGAATTCACCGCGAACACTTACCGGCGCATTTGGTTTGGGGTCAAACGTATCGTGGTGACTCGTTCCACCACGAGTCCATAGCAAAATACAATTGACGTCCGATGCACCACGTCCTTCGTCCGCCAGGAGCTGCTTCTGACGCAACAGTTGAGGAAGCGCCAATCCCAATCCAGCGAGGCTACCGACCTGCAGGAAACTACGTCGGGAAACACCTTCACAGTTACGCGTAATGCCAGGCAGAAGATGAAGCACAGTAAGGGCTCCGGTGAGGCAGGTTTTGTGGCGGGAGGGTGGGGGAAGCACATATTATCTTACCCACTTCGAGTGCAAATACCAACTCCGAAGTTCTGGATGGGTAAAGGGGGCGAACATCTACGGGGAGTGCGGATATGGCGCGCGTCGCATCCCTCGCTAACGCGTCGGGTTACGGTAGTGAGGAAACCAGCGACGTATTCGAACGCCTTCGCTCTGGTGTTTACCCGCTGCTGTGCCCATAATATGTGGGTCCTACCGATGCGCCGCGTCACCTACCTTACGCATCACACCTCTTGCTTGGAGCAATGCGGGCAATGCCTCAACGCCGGATAGCACAACTCGCGTTCCTTTTCGTTGTGATGGGAATCGATACGGGCCGCGCAGCCGACGGAATTGTGATTGTTCCGCCCAACGTCACTCTATCGGGTCCGTTTGCCCGAGCGCAGTTACTAGTCGCTCGCCGTGACAAAGACGAATCGTCATTGGAGCGTGAAGACGTGACCGTGGAAGCTGTCTTCACCAGTTCGGATCCGTTAATAGTCTCCGCCAATAATACGGGTCAACTGCTTGCCCACCAAACGGGCGAAGTCACGATATCGGTGAAATGGGGCGACGTAACCGAACAGGTCCCGGTCACCGTTGAGGACTACGACCCGGCGAACGTCGAGTTCACTCGTGACATTCGACCGATACTGAACAAGGCCGGCTGTGCGTCAGCTGCATGTCACGCCAGCCAGTATGGCAAAGGTGGTTTCAAATTGTCCGTGTTTGGTTTTGACCCTCAAGCAGATTTTGAAGCGATGGCCAGGCAAAGCGGCCAACGTCGAGTCAATATTGCCAGCCCCGACCTGAGTTTAGTGCTCCGCAAGCCATCGATGCAGGCCGCGCACGGCGGGGGCAAGCGGATGGACATCGATTCGGTGGAATACGCCACCCTGCACGCTTGGGTTGCGACGGGCGCACCTGGCCCCGTGAATGAGCCAGTTCAAGCAACTAAATTGACCATCACTCCATCGCGCCGTCTTGGCGTACTTGGTTATCAGCAGCAGCTTCGTGTGGAGGCGCACTTTAGCGACGACACCGTTCGCGATGTGACGGCGGTTGCCCAGTACGACTCGATGGACGAGGGCGTGGTCGAAGTGAACGCAGAAGGTCGAGTGGTCACCGTGGGTATGGGACAGGCGGCCGTGATGATTCGGTACGAAGAGCAAACGGGAGTTTCAACATTTCTCGTTCCGTTCGCACAAGAGGTCGATTTGACCAGCTGGAAGAACAACAATTACATCGATGAACTGGCAGCGGCAAAATTCGAAGAACTCGGGCTGCAGCCATCAGAAGTGTGTGACGACGCGACTTTCGTACGCCGCGCTTATTTGGATGCAATTGGCGGACTGCCGACCCCCGAGGAAACCGTGCGGTTCATCGATTCCGTGGATCCGCAGAAACGAATAAAACTAGTCGACCAACTATTGGGTCTGACGGGCGACCCTGACTTGGATATCTACAACGATCGTTACGCCTCGTTTTGGACGCTCAAATGGTCGGATCTGATCCGCAACAACAGCAACTCGGTCGGCGAGCAGGGTATGTGGGCGTTACACAATTGGATCAAAGAATCTTTTCGCACCAACAAGCCGTTCGATCAATTTGTCCGGGAACTGATAACTGCCAAGGGCTCGATCTATTCTAACGGGCCAGCGAACTACTTCCGGATCAATCAGAACTCGTCGGCGCTCACCGAGTCAACCGCCCAGCTGTTTATGGGTGTTCGCTTAGAATGCGCTAAGTGCCACCATCACCCATTCGAAACATACAGCCAGGCTGACTACTACGGACTCGCAGCATTTTTTGCCCGCGTGACCTCGAAGAACAGTGAAGAGTTCGGCATCTTCGGTCGAGAAACGGTCATCATGGTAAGAGCAACCGGCGAGGTCTCGCATCCGCGGACGCGAAAACGACTGCCGCCGACACCGCTCGGCGGCGAGCCGATTGAGGATCCACTAGATCGACGTTTGCCGCTTGCCGACTGGCTTACGTCTCCCACCAACCGGCTCTTTTCCAGGTCGATCGCGAATCGGTACATGGGCTATTTGATGGGGCGAGGATTGGTCGAGCCAATTGACGACATGCGGAGCACGAATCCACCCAGTAACAGTGCACTGCTAGATGCCTTGGCCGAAGATTTCGTGTCCCACGGCCACGACTTGAGGCACCTGATGCGGACCATCATGACATCTCGACTGTATCAACTCAGTTCAGAACCGACGGCAGCCAATGCCAGCGATCGAAGGTTCTTCAGCCACTACCACGTCAAACGTCTGCCGGCCGAACCGCTACTCGATGCGATTGACTTGGCGACCCAGGTGACGACCAAATTTCAAAACCTGCCGATGGGGACGAGGGCCATCGACTTGCCCGACGCAGAATATCCGAACTACTTTCTCACCACATTCGCCAAACCACGTCGGGCAAGTGTTTGTGAGTGCGAACGAGTGCCCGACGAAAACCTCACCCAAGCATTGCATACACTCAACGGTGAGACTCTGGCTTCAAAAATCGCCGATCCCAAAGGACGAGTTGCAACCCTAATGCAAGGCGAGCGTTCGCATGAAGAAATCGTCCGAGAACTTTTTATGGCGACACTTTGCCGTTGGCCGACGGGCGATGAACTGGCGTTGAGTAATGAGTTCTTGGCCGAGAGCCCCAGCCCCAAAGAGTGCTACGAAGACTTGCTGTGGACCCTACTGAATTCAAAACACTTTCTTTTCGTTCGTTAGATCCTAACAGTAGACGCAGCATCCAACGTTCTTACGCAAGTGGCAAAACCATGAAACGCTTTAGCCTGTTGTTTGCAACCCTCGTCCTGGCCCTCACGACACGGGCAGCTTCTCAAACGTCGTACCCGATGTTAATGAGCCTTCAGCCGGCTGCCGCTGAAACGGGCGTCAGTTCCGAACACACGATTACCTCGCGGTACAGCATGTACGGAGCGGATCAGGTGATCGTGACGGGCGAGGGTGTTTTGGGCGAGATCATCCACCCGGAAATAAAAGAGGGCGAAAAGGAAAAGCCGCCCAACCTACAATCGATCAAAGTCCGCTTCACGGTCGCGGCAGATGCCGCGCCGGGCGTGCGAGATTTTCGCATTGCCACTCCGCGTGGCGCAAGCACGTTGGGACAGTTGGTCATTGTCCGTGATGCGGTCGTCCGCGAGGCCAAAAACAACGACACGGCCGACACGGCTCAAGCCGTCGACGTACCGGCCACAATCTGTGGATGCATTGAAAAGGCCGAGGATGTAGATACGTTTAAGTTCACCGCCAAGGCGGGCGGGAAATTGTCATTCCACGTTCGCTCGATGAGGCTTCAGAACCGCATCCACGATCTTCAAAAACACGTCGACCCCATCCTGACACTTCGCAATTCGGCCGGAGTGACATTGAAGACGTCCGATAATTTTTTCTACGGCGATCCGTTCTTCGCATACGAGTTCACATTAGACGGCGAATATTTCCTGGAAGTGAGAGACGTACGGTACCAAGGAAACTCCTATTGGGAATACAGCATCGAAGTCTCCGACCGTCCGTTTTTGACGAATCTCTATCCGCTGGCGTTATCCACGAACCAGACTGCATCGGTGGAGATGATCGGGTTCAACTTGCCGGCAGAGGTGCTAGCCACAGTCAAGACGCCGGATGAAATAGGGCCAGCTAGAATCTCGGTGGCCATAGGGAACGTGATGACCAACCCGGCGCCAACGATCATCAGCAACCTCATTTTGGCAATAGAGAACGACCAGGAGAACAACACGCCTGAACTAGCGATGCCCGTGACAATGCCCGTCGGAATTAACGGCCGAATCGAAAGCGAGTCAGATATCGACTGCTACGTCTTCGAAGCCAAAAAGGGAGAGCGCCTTTCGATCGAGGTGTTAGCGCGGCGTCACGGTTCGGTACTCGACTCGCATCTGCGAATTCTGGACATGTCGGGCAAGCAGATGCAATTGAACGACGACCTGCGAGTTGGCAAACGAAACTATGCCGATTCGCTCATCGAAAACTGGACCGCACCTGCGGACGGGAAGTATGTGATTGAAATCCGTGACTTGCATTTACGCGGAGGTGATTCGTATGTCTACTTTGTGGAAGTGAAACGCGCCTTCCCCTACTTTGAACTCTTCGTCGACACCGACAAGACTCAACTGACACCGGGTACCAGTGGGGTGTTATTTGTCCGCGTTGTGCGGAAAAATGGATTCACGGGCGAGGTGAGGTTGTCGATTGAAGGACTGCCACCCAATGTTACGGCAGAATGTGGCCGCATTCTCCCGGAAAAAGGATCCGACGGCTGCATTGTCGTTTCCGCTTCGCCCGAGGCGGCCACTGCCTTGGCAAACATCACCATATCCGGTTCCGCCACTATTCAGGATGGTGGTGAAGAACGAGTTTTTTCGACCACTGCGACGCCCTACCAAGAGACTTATCAACCCGGTGGCGGACGCGGTCACTTCCCCGCAATGATGCATACGATTTCCGTCGCCGACCACAACGACATTCTCTCGGTCGAGCTCAGCGAGTACGACATCACGCTCAAGCCGGGTGAATCCAAGAAAATCGACGTCACATTGAGTCGTGCGAGCGGATTCGACAAGAACGTGTCACTCGATGTTATTTACAAACATCTCAGCAGCGTTTATGGAAACTCGTTGCCCGACGGCGTCACCCTGGACGCAGGGGCCAGCAAGATTTTG
Source organism: Planctomycetaceae bacterium (assembly GCA_012959465.1). Taxonomy (GTDB): domain Bacteria; phylum Planctomycetota; class Planctomycetia; order Pirellulales; family Pirellulaceae; genus UWMA-0346. The sequence goes on along the minus strand of DUDC01000353.1, from coordinate 44,491 downwards.
CTGACCAAGGGAGCAAGCCAAGGACATATCGTCTTGAAGGCCGAAACGACCGCCAAGCCCGTGAAAAAACAACAAGTCTCGGTCATGGCCAACGTCTCGCTGAACTTCGTGATGAAGGCCACCTACTGCAGTCGTCCACTGAATATTACGGTGGAAGCAGCTGAGTAATCTCACTCGCGCGACGACATGAGCAGCGACGACTGATCATGATAGCGCGTCCGTGCGCTGCAGTGGCCATCCATGTGCAGGGGTACGAAGCTAGGGTTGCGGTGTTGGCCTCGTGATCTTTTCAGGTGAACTTGTCTTGCGACGTTTTTCGCGTTTAGCCTTTGCTTCAGCAACCCAGGCGTCCACCTTCTCTTGTTGATCGGGATTCAACACACCACGTATTTCCGTGTCTCGTTGTTTCTCAACCTTTTTGAGCTCAGCCAACAACTTGTCGAGGTCGATCTGGAACTTGGCCTGTAAGACGTAGATCTTGTTCCGTTGTTCTTGCGTGACGACACGCGCATAGTAGACCGGAAGCCGCCCGCGTGGTTTCGCTCGCTTTGTTAAGGTTACGGCGGGCGGCGGGTCCTCTTGCTGGGCAAACGTGTTGGTGGGCAAGGCAGTCGCGGCAGAGGCCACGGCCAGGGTGACAATCAGGCAAGCCAGGGGAAAGATGCGGGTTCGAATGGTCATAGTGTTCCTCCGTGCGAAACGAGTAATGAAAAACATCCGCTGCAGTTTTCATCACGAACCGCACGGTTCACCCATCACAAGGCGAGAAGAAGGTACAACGAGTGTGGCAGACCGCTGTCGCAGCAGAATTGAAGAATAACGGACTAAGCTGGGGCCTTATCGACGGAACATCAGCCGCTGGGCGCTAGCCCACAGTTCTTCCTGCCGTCAGTACGTACATGTTGCTGGCAGGAACCGGACGCTAGCGAGTACCGGCTGATTTGTCGTTTGAACAGGCTGTGACGGGGAGACCCGAAAAATTTGTTAATAACTGTTGAAGCGGACCGGGCGAACGATCCGATATTACAACTGCCAAATAGCCGGGAGGGCGAGCAATCCGCAAGATCGCTCGTTTCAGGATTAAGGCCATGGTATGGCGACGGAGCGACATACCATGGCCTTTTTATATTTCGAGCCGCACACCGCTCGACCAGCCAACAAAAAAACGACCAGCGGACGATCGTAGTCAACTGGTCGTTCCTCATTTTGTGGATGCTGCCGATGATCGGGAACCGACCCCGGCAGAATTGGGGAGGATGCATCCACAGTCGTATTAAGCTCAGCTGACTCTATTGGCCGTGGACGGCCTTCCACAGTCCAAATCTCTTCGATCGGACAATCACGGCCGCCGATTCCTCTAACGTCGACGGTGCATTGATCCCACTCTTCAGTGCCACTGGTGTGGGAGTTGGTTGCGGAACGTCAGGGGCATCGGAAGCGTCGCCGGCATCGCTGCATCCACAGCTGGGTGTTTCACAACCGTGACCACCGAGGCCGAAACCGTGCAATCCACGAAACAGTCCTTGAAACGGGCGACAACCGCAAATTCCGCCACATCGTGCGAAGTCCCAAGGGCCGCAGGCCGATCCACAACCCTGTGCGCAACTGTGACCACAACCGTGACCGAGTGCAAAGTGCCGCTGGAAGACGGGTCGATGGCTGGCACATGCTCGCTCGTCGCAGTAACCGTCCCACAATGATCGGGCGTGCGCGACGCCACAATCCTGACCGAGATGACCATATTCGGCATTCGCAACGTCAGTGAGAGCGAATAACGCAGCGGCCACCAGTGGAATCCAAAACTTCATAGTTCCGCTCCTGAGCATGCGAAGGGGTAAGTTCTTAAGTCGAGGTTGAATCATGCAAACATGCCTCACGCAATGTGATTAGCAAACGCAACCGTTACTTTTTCGCACCATTTCCCAGGAATCCTGGTCGCTATAACCGGACCCGATTGCGTAACCACGGCGTTGTCAATAAGTTGGGACGCAACGTCCGCGTTGCGAAAATGCAACGTCCGCCGAAACGCCCCTTTAAGTTGCCAAACCCCATATCCACCGGCACTGGGCCGGTGAGGATTGTCAGTTCGACCATGGTGATCGCGTCCGTTGTTGCTGGGTTGATCTTCATTTCCTGCCAATGGAGATTTGTACGAGGCTCCACATTGGTGGGGCCGTGGAGTTGGTCTGTTCTGTTCTTCACGTTTCTGGTGGTGGTAACGGTCTTTCCGCCCACTGCCAGTCAGTCCCAACCCATTCACTACTTGATGGCCTGTCTATCGTTCTGCCCAACGGTTGCGCTGTTAGGAGCGAAACGGCCTCAGCACCAAATGTGGCAGTTTGTGGTCGCCTCGTTTGCCGGCATGATGGCCTTACCCGCTGTCGAAGTCCTCGTGCTGCAACCGGGACAGGCCCTGGCACTCTTCGACCTTCGCGGGTGGTTTCTGTGGGGTTTGATCATTGCCTGCTGGATCAACCGCTGGGGAACGCGATACCATCTGTCCGCCACTCTCTGTCTGATAGCACAATTGCTCGCACTTGCGCCGCAACTACCGCTATGGCGGAGCTCCAGCGACCACTGGGACATGGCCGTGGCCATCTGGGGAGCCACTGCTGTGATTGACACAATCTTGTCTCAGCGCACAAGGCGCGGGTTGCATCGATGGGACGCGCTTTGGCGAGACTATCGAGATCGATTCGGATTGGTCTGGGCGGCTCGAGTTCGCGAGCGGGTCAACAGTACGGCGTTGTCCAATGAGTGGGATTTAGAATTGACGTGGAGCGGATTCACTGCTCGAACACAGGATTGTGAAAACGACCTGACGTCGAATCCGCAGGAATGGGATCCGGAAATGGCCAGAAAACTCGCCATTGTGTTTGCCAACGTTTTGCGTCGCTTCCTTTCAAGAGAAGAACTTGAACGGCGAGCAAACGAGTTACTCACCTCAGAAGAGCCGCTGTTGAGCCGAACTCGCTAGCATCGGGTGTTTTTGTTAGCGCGTGATATGGAAAATCCGAGGCTAGCGCCTGCGGCTCAAAGTTGGTGCCACACGCTGAATTTGTGGGTTATACGAGCCGATTGGCGTCCCCTTCCTTGCGAGGTTTCGTCCGCCCGATTAGTCTGACGTGGATAGTGTGATTGTGCAGGAAAGTGAATCCCCTCTGTGGAGTGTCTGTTGTGATGCGTTTTACCAAGTTTCTTGTAGTTCTGTTGACGGCAACGGTCCTTTTCTCTGGCTGTTATTCTCGAGATGCAGAACGAGCGAAAGCTGACGGGAAAACCAACGTCGAAGAACCTGGCCCGAAGACCAACGAGAAACCGCCGAAACCGATTGCCCCAGATCCAGCCGATGCCATCAGTCGATTAGACGAATTGGCGGTTACCTATAAGTTGGATGATTCCGGCCGAGTTACCTCAGCCGAATTCATTGAGCCCATCAAAAATGAAGACCTCGATGTACTCACGCAACTAACCGCTATTTCGAATCTCTCGCTCCGCGGCCAAACAAACATCGACGACTCGGGTATGTCAACAGTCGCGAAGCTGGCGACACTAAAGGTCCTCGACCTGGGCGCCTGCGTTAACGTGACGTCGGCCGGC
>DUDC01000353.1:23799-40752 GCA_012959465.1 Planctomycetaceae bacterium | reverse complement strand
GAACACTTGAAGGACATGACGAAACTAGAGTTATTGGACATCGCTCACGCGTCGGGCAACACGGGCGGCGTGACGAATGCTGGACTGATGCATTTAAAAGACCTAACGAAGATGCGGAGCCTCCGCATCTGGGGACCGCAGATTACGGACGCCGGAATCGAAGCGATCAAGGATATGAAGGAGCTCCGTTCACTTAGCATTGAAGACGCCTATATTCGAGGTGATCCCGCCTTAACGTTCGTCGGCGGTCTGACAAAGTTGACGGAATTGAAATTCTTCCAGACGTCGCTCACCCCCGATTCGCTCACGCATCTGTCGCAGCTCAAGTCGCTTCGCAAGCTGAGTCTCCGCTTGAACTCAGGTATCAACGACGAGTCGCTCAAGGCTCTCGAAGTCTTGACGGAGCTTTCCGAAATAGACCTTAGTGAAACATCGGTTGGCAGTGCTGGAATGGAGTCGCTCGCCAAACTCCCCAAGCTGGAGCGGCTGACTTTGTGGCTGACGCAAGTTGACGACGCAGGATTGGCCCATCTTGGGAACGCCAAGGGATTGAAACGACTAGTTCTAAGAACAACTTCGATTACTGACGCAGGTCTGGAACACTTGAAAGACCTGCAATCCCTGGAATGGTTAGATATCAGTGAAAACGAAGTGACGGATGCCGGCCTCAAACACCTTGCCGGTCTCAAATCGCTCAAGGATCTGATCATCAACAACTGCCCATCAGTTACCGAAGAGGCAATCGAGTCGCTTGAGAAAGCCATTCCCGGCCTACGCATCGAGTGGTAGCTGGAAACATCCACGACGGTTGAGGACGCCCGCCCGTGAAACATCCATCGACTGTAGCGTTGGCGACCCTCTCGTTCGTCGTCACGTTCCATTTCGCTCGAATCGATGCAGCGGAAGGGCTGGTGACCGTCCGCAAGACCGACGCGGGATTCGAGTTTATTGAAGACGCGGTCGCGGTAGTCTCGTACCAGAGGGAACCGACGGAGCGAAATGGCAAATACCGCCGGTCGCACTATTTGCACCCCATACTGGGATTAGATGGCGAGGTCCTGACCGAGGATTTCCCCGACGACCACTTGCATCATCGGGGCGTGTTTTGGGCTTGGCACCAAGTGGTCGTCAACAACAAACAACTGGGTGACGCATGGATCTGCAGTGATTTCCACTGGGATGTCGTACAGGCCAAGATCACTTCGCCAGCGCCGCTGGGGCGACTCAACCTCGACGTTCACTGGAGTTCCAACGATTACACGGACGAACTTGGCAAACGCATACCGGTGGTGCATGAGCGAGCACAAATCACCGTCCATCCACGGACGGAGCATTACCGGATCATCGACGTACGTTTTTCTCTGCAGCCTTTGGTCGAGGGAGTTGCGATTGGCGGATCGAAAGATAGCAAAGGTTACGGGGGATTCTCGGTCCGTATGAAGATGCAACCGCCCATGCAGTTCATCTCGGCGGCTGGCGAACTCGAGCCGACGAGGAACGCAATACCCGGTGGGAGCTGGATCGACATTCGAGGTCCGATCGGACGCCAGAGCAAACTCGCTGGCATCGCGATATTGCAACGCTCGCCGTCGCCGGGCATTCCACAGCCCTGGATTCTTCGTCGCGGGCGAAGTATGCAAAACGCTGCCTATCCGGGAAGAGACCCAGTGCTGCTTCCCCATGACAAGCGGCTAGAATTCAACTACCGTCTGGTGGTTCATCAAGGTGAGGTGAATGGCGAACAACTGAAACCGTTGTTGTCGAACTAGTGAACGATGCGGGTTGTTCCATCGATGTCCAACACCGAACGGCCTTTCCTGGACCATTAACGACAAGAACAAACACGACGTGAATCGCTCTAACCGTCGACAACTAGTGGCCGGAATACTCGACCGCCTGATCGAATTCAGCAAATGGCCGACCGGTCTGGTTTGCCTGTTGATGCTACCCACCACCGTTTGGGCCAGTTTTCTCTTGATCTTGAAGATCGTCCGTCCAACGCCAGAGTTCATCGCCTTCTCGTTGGGTGTGGTCACCTATGTGGTGGTGGCCCGATGGCTGGAGCGAATTCGGATCTTTGGCACGTTCTTCTCTACGCTCGAACACGAACTGACTCACGGATTAGTGGCCACGTTGACTTTTCATCGAGTGTTATCGATCCGATCAACGTGGCGAAGTGGTGGTCACATCACGATCGAGGGTCAGGGAAACTGGTGGATTACGCTGTCACCGTACTTCCTTCCAACGGTCAGCCTTCTGCTGCTACCCATGATTGTCATCTCGCCATGGCCCGTAAGGTGGGGCGTACTCGGCCTACAGGGCGTCAGCTGGGCCTATCATGTTTGGTCAACCATTCGAGAAACCCATCGTCACCAGTCCGATATCAAGAAAGTTGGCTGGCTCTTTGCATTTATTTTTCTCCCCACGGCGAACTTAGTCACGATGATGGGCGTGCTCGCATTCGCCTCAGATGGTATCGAGCGCTGTCGCGATTTTCTGGTCGATTGCCTGCCGTGGTTTTTACTGACGGCGGCCGGCCACTGAAAACATGCTGGTGCTGGAAATACAAGCACGAAGCGCCACACATTGATTTAACACATTGTTTTACCAAACGTACGGCTCGACCAGCTGAAATTCGGGTCTGTCTTCGAGGAACTCACTCACTCGCGATCGGCGTTGTATGGCTTGACTCAAGAAATCAACGGCCATCAGCAGCCGTTCCATCGGCTCGGCACAACTCATCCGCAGGAAACCGCGACCAGCTTTGCCGAAACACTCACCGCCCAAACAGGCAACGCCGCGCTGATCATCAGCTGCTTCCAACAAGTACATTGCCAAGCCATGGGATGTAATACTAAGTTCGTTGCACAATCCAAAAACCTGAGGAAACACGTAGAAGGTCCCGGCGGGAGGCTTACAGCGTACGCCGTCAACTTTGTCGAGAGCCACGGCCAACTCGGCCACACGTTTTCCGAACACTTGCATACGCTGTTCCCGCTCTTGGCGATCGTTTCGAAGTGCGGCGATACCGGCCAGCTGAGTAAAAGGAGGTACGCAGGAGAGCGACGTGTTGGTCAGTTTTGTCAGCATTTCGATGTGACGTTCGCTGCTGGCCGCGAACCCGAGCCGCCAACCGCTCATGCTATATGACTTACTAAACGTGTAGGCAGCCACACAATGGTCGAGCATGCCTGGCTGGACGAGCAACGTATGATGTTGATCGCTCCAGGCCATGCGGTCATACGGTTCGTCACTAAATACGATTACATCCCGACCGCGCACCAAATTGGCCAGTGCGGAAATATCCTCTCGAGTGGCAACTCCGCCGGTTGGATTGTGTGGACTGTTGAGGAAAATCGCTCGACCACCCTCGTCGATAAACAGCGACACGTCGCTCAAATTCGGTCGAAAATCGTTTTCTGCCAACAGCGGCGACAATCGCATGTTGGCGCCACGGCGTGCAATGTTCGGAGGGTAGGTAGGAAAGTGCGGTGTAAAGACCAGCACTTCCTCACCCGGATCGACAAACGCTTCCAAGAACAGCATCTCGAAGGTCTTGGCGCCTGGACCGACAACGATATGGTCAGCGCTGACCACCGTACCGTACTCCTCATTTAAATAGTCGGCCGCAGCGTCGCGAAACTCGGGCAAGCCCTGCGATGGCCCATAATGACAGGCGTCCTGTTCAATGGCTTGAAGACCAGCGGACACGGCGCTTGTTGATGTGGGGAAGGGACTGTCGCCAATCTCCAACTCAATGATGTCTTTTCCCAGTCCTTGTAACCTGCGCGCCGTTGCCAACACGTCGAAAGCGGACTCGATTTCAACGGACTGAGCAAAACGACTAAACGATGGTCTGACCATAAGAGCCTCGTGAGCACGATCTACGATGCGCGGTGCCGAGTTGAGGTTGCGCTATTGCCAGTCGAGTAGGATCTTTCCCGACTTACCGGTGAGCATCACCTGAAAACCCTCATCGTAATCGACAGCATTAAAACGGTGAGTGATGACGGGCGCAATATCAAGGCCACTCTGGAGCATTACGGTCATCTTGTACCACGTCTCGTACATTTCTCGACCGTAAATCCCCTTGATCGTCAGCATGTTGAATACGACCAGTTCCCAATCGATCGCCAGTGAGTCGGCTGGGATACCCAGCAGAGCGATTTTGCCACCATGGCACATGTTGGCCAACATGTCACGAAAGGCGTTGGAGTTGCCGGACATTTCCAGCCCCACATCAAACCCCTCGTGCATTCCCAACTCGGCTTGCACGTCCGACAATTTCTCTCGCGTGACGTCGACCGTTCGCGTCGCCCCCATTTTCTTGGCCAGTGCCAAGCGGTAAGGATTGACGTCGGTAATCACTACGTGACGGGCGCCGGCGTGCTTCACGACGGCTGCCGCCATCATTCCAATTGGGCCAGCCCCAGTGATCAACACATCTTCTCCCAATACGGGAAACGACAGTGCTGTATGGACAGCGTTTCCGAACGGGTCAAAAACGGCGGCAACGTCTAATGATACACAGGGATCGTGGTGCCAAACGTTGGTCATCGGCAACGAGATATAATCGGCAAAGGCCCCCGTTCGATTAACGCCGATACCCTGTGTGTCCTTACAAAGGTGCCGTCTGCCGGCAAAACAATTGCGGCAACGTCCGCAGACAACGTGCCCCTCGCCGCTTACGATCTCTCCGGGAAAGAAATCGACGACGTTGGCACCGATCTCGATGATCTCGCCCACAAATTCGTGTCCAACCACCATCGGCGCCGGCACGGTCCGCCGAGCCCAATCGTCCCACTGGTAAATGTGCACGTCAGTCCCACATATTCCTGCCGTGTGGACACGTATTAAAACGTCGTTAATTCCGAGGGTCGGGTCGGGGACGTCTTCGAGGCGGAGTCCTATTTCATCGGGGTGCTTTACAAGAGCTCGCATTGATAACCTAGTGCAGTTTTCTTAAAGAGGCGACCGTGCCAGCATGGCAACGTCTAAAAAGACCAGGGTAATTCGTGGGGCCGGGAACCGCCATCCACCCGTCTACTTCTGGAGAAATTTCAGCGGTTCATCGCAGGCATTTTCAAGGCCTATCTCTAGCGATGCACTGTCACGATGCACAAACACGGCTCTATCGACAGCCTGGCGCGGGCGGCGGATCCTATTCTGGTCCCGAAGAGGTCGATCACCGCCCAAGAACCAGCCTGGTTCCAAGATCATGGAAAAAACTGACCGACCCCTGGCCTGAGGAATCGGTACGGTCGTAACCAACGGCGCTGGGACCGTCCGATTGGCAGCGGCGTGAATCATGCTCGCCGAAGGCACTAAACTCCAGCTACGTTTGTTCTTATGGACGTTAAGACTCCATTCTAGAAGTCTGAGTTCCTGGGCTTTTATGTCAGTTTAGGGAAGATGCGAAAGATATCCTTTGAAACTCTCATTCGCTGTCGTTTGACACTTTTCCCGTCGATACTTCCTCGCATAGAGATGATTGCGCAGGCAAAAGACCTCTCCCGTCTTTCGCTTGACGCGGAAAAGCCCAACAAATGGTGCCTGCCAAGGAATTCGGGAATGGCCCGCTAGAGACATCCATTCCCAAATCGTAGTCAACAATAGGAGAGGACTATACGATGCGACTCAATCGCTGTTTTTTTGCATGCCCGATGGTTATCGCGATGTTAGCGATGGTCGCTTCGGCGCAGACTTATTCGCTTTCAGATAACGCCCCGATTAAGCCGGTGGTGTTCGCTGAGAGTAATTGTGATGCTGGGTGCGACGCTGCACCCGATTGCGGCTGTGACGCTACACCGGATTGCGGATGCGATTCGGCTGCTGGCGACTGCTGCGACCGCTGCTTAGACCTAGGTCTGCGTTGCTGTGACCTTGGTGAACCATTCACTCTGTTCGGAACCAGTTGTTGCACAGGCGTCGACGTTGGCGGTTGGGTACAAGCTGGCTACACGGACTACAACACGGGCATGTTCAACAATCACCCCGGATCGTTGGATGTGAACCAAGTTTGGCTGTACGCCGAAAAGACTCTTGACAACTGTGGTTGTGGCTGGGATTGGGGCTTCCGCTTCGATTACGTGTACGGAACCGACGGTCCAGACACTCAGGCCTTTGGCAACAACGCTAATCGTTGGGACGAGGGATGGGATAACGGCGGCTTCTACGGCAGTGCTATCCCGCAGTTGTACCTCGAAGTGGGCTACAACAACCTGTCGGTCAAACTCGGTCATTTCTTCACCCTCGTCGGCTATGAAGTCGTTCCCGCCACCGGTAACTTCTTCTACTCGCATGCCTTCACCATGTACAACAGCGAACCTTTCACTCACACCGGTGCTCTGGCGACTTACACGCTTTGCAACGATGTTGAAATTTACGCTGGTTGGACCGCTGGTTGGGATACTGGATTCGACCGAAACAAAGGCGATTCTTTCCTCGGTGGTTTCAGTACGCAACTGACCGACGATATTGGTTTCACCTACATCGTAACAGCTGGCCAACGTGGCAACGGTGTCGTCAACGACAATGGCTACTCGCACAGCATGGTTGTCGATGTTGTTCTGACTGACCGCATGAACTACGTGTTTCAGCACGACCTGCTGAGCTACAACACGCTCGAGACGACCGGCGTCAACCAGTACCTGTTCTACGAGCTCAGCGATTGCTTCGCACTTGGCGGACGATTCGAGTGGTGGCAGGTCAAGGAAACTTCGGGCGACCGTGACTTGTACGAGTTCACCGTTGGCGTGAACTATCGTCCCCACGCGAACATGGTCATTCGACCGGAACTTCGCTGGGACGAAGACAACACCGGTTTCATCGTTCCCGCTGCCCACAACGACAGGGTTGGGTTCGGTATCGACGCTATCGTGACCTTCTAAGACCAAGGTCAATCCGAATCTCGAAGAATCTGCAGCGACCTGGACCTCACCGAGTTCCAGGTCGCTGTTTTTCTTGAGGGTCCGGGGTTTGATCCGAAGGCGCTGAAAGCTAGGGCATTGGCGATACTAGCACGAAGCGCCAGCGACACACCTTTCGGCTGATGCCGAAAAACTAGCGGCTGATGCCGAAAAACTAGGCACGACGCACAGGAATCAGGCATCCGATTTGAATTCCAAAGTTCGATCGCCCGTGATTCATGGCCCCAAGAGCCGTTTCTTCAAATCACTGGCAACAATGGCATAACGTTTGCATATTCGCTCCAGAGACTCATTCCACGCCCACAGCTCCGAACTGGAACAACAGAAGGCGAGTGGAAAAACAAGTCTCACGAGCACAGCGAATAGAGAACCAAAAGGAAGGGATCCAACATCGAAGCGAGTCGGTCCGGTCATGGAGGTTGATCCAGACGGACGGAGCCATCGATTCGAGGAAAAGCCATAAACTCATCCTTTGATTTGGGTCACCGGGCCGCTCGCTCGTTGGTGACCGTCAATGATGACGGTTTACCCATTCACACTCAGTGCTCAGGCTGCATCATGAACTGCGCCGGGGCCCATCATGGAGAATAACTACGATGAAAAAGATTGAGGCGATCATTCGCAACCACAAGGTAGAGGATGTAAAAAGTGCACTCACCTCAAGTGGTGTCCAGGGAATGACGGTCACCGAAGTCCGCGGTTTCGGACGCCAGAAAGGTCAGACCGAAGTTTATCGCGGTGCTGAATACGCGGTCGACTTTATTCCGAAGATCAAACTGGAAGTGATTGTGGACGATGCCGACCTGCAAGGTGTTGTCGATGCGATCGTCAACACAGCTGGGACCGGACAAGTCGGTGACGGTAAGATTTTTGTCTCGGACATTGTTGACGTAATTCGCATTCGCACCGGAGAGGTTGGCACGGAAGCCCTTTAGCTCTGCACATTGCAGCGTGATCTTGCCAGAACCCGAGGCTAGCGCCTGCGGCTCAAAAACACTGGCGGAGCCAGTGCCACACTAGTCGGTTCTAGTTATCCATCCCTGTGCAATGGACTGAAGGTCGGGTTACGGGAGACGGACGCGTCAGGACAAAGATCCCGACGCCGACGAACAGCATCAACCCGAATCCTGCTGCTAAGGCGATGGGTATCCAGGGAATACTGGCCTCACGATAAGTCTCCTCAAGGTCAACGATTCGGTCGACCAATACGAGATCCACGTCATTGTATCGTTGAAAGACGATCTCATTCACGGGCAACTTTGCTTCGCCAAAGGCGAGTTTTGTTGGAAGCGTATCGCTCTCAGCCGCCTCCAGCGTAACCATGCTGCTTCGTTCCGAGATAATCACATTGTCGTCGGCCTCTGAGTCGGACGGCCATAGTTATAATAGTTGTTCCGCCCGGAATTCTGATTCTGGAGATACCGGCGAAAACCGCCCAATTCTCGTTCGATTCCCCGCGTGTGCTCAATATCGACGAACACGCCAAACGGGGCAGTGCCGACCGCGTCCGGCCCATCGACGTGTACATTGAGTTTGATTTCGGAAACCAAGTCGTTGTAGTAGTAGGTCTTCTCTGTTGTAGATAGCCCGCAGTACGGGGCACAACAGTCCCCCACTTCATTCGAACTCGAGCTGAGCAGTTGTTCCTCGTCGCTACTCGATCTACACTGGATTTGTCCCTAGCTGGCGAGGCACAAAAATGAAATTGGCTGTTCCTCCGAAAAAAATCACGCGTTGGCTCCGTTGGGCGTCGTTTGCCTCGATCGCCATGGGCTTGGCCAGCGGCATCATCCCGGCACTGACCTCGGTTGGGCAAACCAACGCCGCCGCGTCGTTGACCAGTCAAACAACCACCGACATGTCCGCCATCATCGAGGTCATCGAGTCGATGAGTCCGGGGCTCACAGGGGACATGGGAAAAGCGACTTCCTCAGTCGGCGATTCAATGGAGACAGTGCAAAAGGGAGGGAAATTTGTAGCGATGCTACAGTTCATCCTACCTTTGGCATATGGCGTACTCGGGTTCGTTGTACTACAGGGCATGGCAACAATTATTGACGGGCAGCAACAGTTGGCCAGTCAGCTCTCTCAGAATCCTCAGCCCCCACCTCTGGTCGATTTCGAGTCGAGCGGTCGGTAACGCAGGTTATATACGATGCGACATCATCGCTTGTTGGTCGGGTGTCTCGCAGCACTCTGTTTGCCATCGTTGAGTTTCCTCGTTCGTTCCGCATCGGCACAACGACAAAGCGATGCTGCGGCTGAGGCTGCCAAGGTAGAGTTTTTCGAGAAGTCCATTCGCCCTCTTGTCCTGCAGCGCTGTACAAAGTGTCATGGCCCGAAAATTCAAGAGGCCAACTTGCGTCTGGACCATGCGATCGGTTGGCAACGTGGAGGCGTTAGCGGTCCGATCATCAACGGCAAGTCGTTGGAAGAGAGCTTGGTCCTTCGACGCATATCGGCAGTTGGCGACGAGCGAATGCCTCCCGACGATCCACTGCTACCCCGGCAGTTCAAGGCACTTCGCCAGTGGGTGCTTTCGGGAGCGAAGTGGCCCGACTCTTCTTCCACAAGGTCCGCGAACACGGCGGACAGTTTGCATTGGGCTGATCGGCCGATCAACAGCCCGCTCCTTCCGGTCGGCTCGCCAACGGTAATGGCAAGAGCCACCGGATCGATCGACCTGTTCATCCTGGAGAAGCTCACCGCCGAGGACCTGTGCATGGCGGCGCCAGCGGGTCGACCGACCCTGGCGCGACGTCTCTATGTCGACCTACATGGGATCCTGCCAAGCTACGAGGAAGTTCTGGCCTTCGTCAATGATCCGAGAGACGATAATCAAGCATATGCCGCACTGGTGGACCGACTACTGTCTGCCCCCGCCTTTAGCGAACGCTGGGCTCGGCACTGGTTGGATGTCGCCCGCTACGCGGACACAAAGGACTATCAAGACGCCGGCGAAGCCTCTTTCCCGCTCGCCTGGACGTATCGTGACTTTGTGATTCGCGCCCTCAATCAAGACCTGCCATTCGACGAGTTTGTGCGTTTACAACTGGCAGCCGATCATCAACAAATAGCTGAGTCGGAGCAATGGAAATGGGCCGCGATGGGATTCCTGACGGCTGGCCGACGCTTCAACCACGACAGGCACGACCTGCTGGACGACCGTATCGATGTCACGACCCGCGGCCTGTTGGGAATGACTGCCAGTTGCGCTCGCTGCCACGATCACAAATACGATCCCATCAGCCAGAACGATTACTATTCGCTGTATGGCATTTTTCGGCATTCCATCGAGCCAACCTTGGCCGAGGCTCCATCGCTACCAGCGCTGAATTCGATGTATTCAACCCCCAAAATCAAGCGGGCAGATTTTGAGACTGAATTGAAAAAACGGCACGACGCACTGCAAAACAAACGCAAAGAGATGCAGGAGAAGATCCTGCACGAGCTTCGATTCCATGTGCGGGATTATTTGGTTTACACCGTCCAACGGATGCCCACACATCGCACGCGAGACGACGTTTCGATTCACTCCGAACGAACGACAATCCGCGACCGAGCAGCTTACAGCACGGGTGCTGCCGTCCTCTGGCGCCGACATCTCGAAGCTGGTTCAACAAGTGACTCGGTCTTCGGACTTTGGCGACAACTAGTGCAATTGGATCGAGAGAACTTCGCTCGGCTAGCCAAGCCGATCATCGCTGGCGATTCGACTGCCAACGCGCTCGTACGCAAGTCGCTTCTCGATCGAAACCCAGAGAACATGGTCCACGTGGCCGAAGTTTACGGTGACCTGCTTGAAAAAACGTACGCAATGTGGCGGACGAAGCTCACCGACGATGCCAACGCAACTAAGTTTGCAGATTCGGATCGAGACTCCCTACGACGAGTCCTTTTCGGCCGCGACTCGCCGATCGACGTCCCGATCGACGAAGTCAACCAGCTGTACACTCTAAACGAATTCATGGAAGACGTAGCGTTAGCCGGCAAAGTCGAGTCTCTGTTCATCGAACAGCCTGATGTTGCGCCAGTCAAGGCGATGGTCCTGCGCGATATGGAAGTGCGTTTCCCAACTTACCTTTTTGTCCGAGGCAACTCCTTGCGCCGAGGCAAGTTGGTCGATGAGAAACTGCCCTCGTTTTTGAATTACACAGGCGGAGCAACGAGAGACAATGGCGATTTGGCGGACGATCTCAGTTTAAGTGGTCGGAAAGAACTAGCGGACAACATCGCATCACGGGAAAATCCTCGCACTGCCAGAGTCATCGTCAACCGGCTGTGGCAATGGCATTTCGGCCAACCGTTGGTCGCCACTCCAAACGACTTTGGTAGCCGAGGAACGCCGCCATCGCACCCTGCCCTGCTCGACCATCTGGCGGCCAAATTGATCGATCGTCGTTGGTCTCTGAAATTACTTCACCGCGAGATGGTGCTTTCGGCAACCTATCGACAGTCCAGTCAGTCAACCGCGGAATCGATCGAAGTGGATCCGCAGAATCGGTGGCTGAGTCATGCCAACCGACGCCGCCTGGAATGGGAGGCGTTGCGAGATAGCTGGCTTCACGCTGCGGACCTCCTGGACCGCCAGGTTGGAGGTCGATCCATCGAGGGCATTCTTCACCGGCGGCGCAGCATCTACGCGTTGATCAACCGCAAACGCCCGTCGAGCGTCTTTCGTACGTTCGATGTGGCCTCTTCTGAATTCTCTGTTGGTATGCGTGGTGAAACAACAGTCCCCCAACAAACGCTCTTTTTACTCAATCATCCGCTACCACTGCAGACGGCCCGACAGGTTGTCGCAACAGCCGTGAAATACATGGGCGACCGCGAAGCTCCGGTCCACGAATGGACGGCGACAACCCTCTTTCGTCGCGTGCTGGCACGAGACCCGACGCCAGAGGAAAGACGTTGGGCAACCGCCTTCCTTCAAAATGCGACTCAGCAAAAACTGAAAGACGACGCAGTCCCGATCCGTGTTGACACCTGGAGCTATGGTTACGGACGTTGGACCGAAGCTCAGGAACGAGTTGATTCTTTCACTCAACTGCCCTATTTTTCGGACCTGGCGTGGCAGGGAGGTCGGAAGTGGCCCGATGCAAAGCTCCACTACCTGCGATTGACCGCTGCGGGAGGTCATACTGGAATCGATGCGGATCACGCGGCCATCCGACGCTGGACTGCCCCGGCTAGCGGAACTCTACATATCGCTGGAAAGGTGAAACACGGCATTGGTAACGACCACTGCGGTGACGGAGTTCGAGCGACGATCGTCTCGAGCCGCGCTGGAGTGCTTGCCACGACTCACGCCCTCAACGAAACCAAACCGATCGAATTAGAAGAATATCGCGTCCGCGCCGGCGAACAGATCGATTTTGTGGCGTCGCTTGGAAAGGACCACTTCTGTGACCTTTTCGAATGGTCCCCAGTGATCGAATTGTCCACCTCGCAAGGACGCACAGAATATCGTGCGGACTCAGATTTCGCGTTCTCAGCCGAAAAATCTCCGGTTCACATACTGACTCCAGCCGAACAATTAGCCCAGGCTCTCCTGATTTGCAACGAGTTTCAATTTGTCGACTAAACTGTTTACGCACACATTTTCATTCGATCGCACAAGCGTTGTGTTATAGGTACTGAAGTGTTTTCACGACGAGCATTACTACAACAGACGGGAATGGGCCTACCGTTCCTTGGACTCGCTGGCCTTATCGGCAACGGGACGGCTCGTTCGTCAACGCATTTTGCGCCTCGAGCCAAGCGGATGATCCACATCTTCTTTAATGGTGGCTCGTCGCACGTCGACACTTTTGACCCCAAACCAGCGTTGGAAAAATACCATGGAAAGCGCCTACCGGCACCCACACTGGTTACTGAACGGCCGACCGGCGCCGCGTTCGCTTCTCCTTTTCCCTTCAAACGGTATGGTCAAAGCGGTCTACCGGTGAGCAGCATTTTTTCCGAATTGGGAGAGGTGATCGACGAAGTCTGCGTGATTCGCTCGATGCAAGCCGAGGTTCCGAATCACGAGCCTTCACTCATGCTACTGAATACGGGCGACGGCACTCTTGTGCGGCCGAGCCTGGGCTCCTGGTTGAGTTACGGTCTCGGCTCAGAAAATGAGAACTTGCCATCGTTTGTCGCGTTGTGCCCCGGCGGAGGCAATCTGCCCATCAAGGGCACCGACAATTGGCGTGCGGCGTTCTTGCCTGGAAAGTACCAGGGAACGGCGATCGATACGAACCAACAAACACCACGACAGATGCTGGAGAACATCGAACATGCCCACCTGTCCAGCACATCGCAACGACAACAAGTTGATCTACTGCAGCAACTGAACCGTCAACACCAATCCGATCGCAAGGACGACCCTCGCCTGGAAGCGAGGATCGCTTCGTTCGAGCAAGCGTATCGGATGCAAACGGCGGCGCTTGATGCGTTTGACCTGCGCCGTGAACCGCAATATGTGTTAGACGAATATGGTAGTTCGCCGCAAGCGAGGCAGATTCTTCTCTCCCGTCGGCTCGTGGAAAGAGGCGTACGATTCGTGCAATGCTGGCACGGAGCTGGTCAACCGTGGGATAATCATAGCGACCTCGAGACCGCACACAAGAAGAATGCTGGCCAGGTTTCGCGAGCGATTGCGGCGCTAATTCGCGACCTTCGCCGACGCGGCCTGTTGGATGAAACACTTGTAATGTGGGGCGGTGAATTTGGCCGCACACCGACCACCGAAGGCAGTAATGGTCGCGATCACAACCACCATGGATTTTCGCTTTGCCTTGCGGGTGGTGGAATTCGAGGAGGCATGATTCACGGCGCGACGGATGAATTTGGTTGGGCCGCCGTCGATTCGCCCGTACTAGTTCACGATCTTCACGCGACAATCCTGCACCTCATGGGACTGGATCACGAACGACTGACCTATCGATTTGCCGGCCGCGATTTCCGCCTGACGGATGTCAGCGGGCACGTTGTAAGTAATATCATCAAGTAACGGATTATCTCTAGCATTGAAACTACAGGCACGAAGCGCAAGCGAGTGAGTCTTTTGTCGTCCTCCAGACTCGCTTGCGCTTCGTGCTTGTATTGCTGTCTCGTCAAAATGTTAAAGGTACGAACTGGCAGAACCAGTGGCACACATTGACGGGGCCATCGTACAATCTACCGTGTCCACCGACACACTTGCCGTCATTGCAGAGGATTGAGAACTTGATAAATCGTCTTCGCTACGCCAAAGCACAGCTCGTCCTGGCTGGCTTGCTCACAATCATTCCGACACTGGCGACTCGTGCAGAAGAGGCGTCACGACTACTTATTCCGCACATGGTACCGCTCCGCAGCCTCGAATCTCGCGAGTGGGCTGAGTTCCCCGAGCAGATTGGTAACAGTTCGCTGCGTCTGACGTTCGCTGCCGATCCCAAACAGGACTGGACTTTGCAGCTGAGGCAATTGGATGTGAAACAGGGATGGAACGTTCTTCTTAATGGCCAAAAACTCGGGGCGCTGGAGCGGAACGAGAATGCCCAGATCGCGACCTTTGCGATTCCGCAAAAACTGTTACAGACGGCCGGTAACCTGCTAGCTGTTGAACCGGCTGGCCATCGATCGTCGGACGATATAGCCATCGGTCAGGTTCGTCTTATCCCCTATCCGCCGTCGCAAGCCCTGACCAAGGCGACCATTGAAGTACAAGTTGTCGATGACGAGAGCGGTCAATCCGTCCCGGCTCGAATCACGTTGACTCACCTTGATGGAACTCTCGCTGCCGTTGGCAACCAATCGACAGCGGGCACAGCTGTCCGCACCGGTGTCCTCTACACACTGTCGGGTGCTGCGAAGATAAAGACGATGGCCGGCGACTATCGGGTGTACGCGACTCGGGGATTCGAGTGGTCGGTAGCTGAACAGACAATTTCCTTGCAGCCTGGGACTGCCGATCCTGTCCAGCTGAGGATCCGTCGTGTCGTGCCCACCGAGGGCTGGGTTGCCAGCGACACGCACGTTCACACACTGACGTTTTCCGGTCATGGTGATAGCTCGATCGAGGAACGGATGGCCACACTGGCAGGCGAGGGGATTGAACTGCCCATCGCGACCGATCACAACGTTCACATCAACTACACCTCCTACGCCAAACGGCTCGGCGCAGACAAGTACTTTACACCGGTGATCGGTAACGAAGTCACTACCAAGATCGGACACTTCAACATCTTCCCTGTCGTGGATGGCGCCGAAACACCCGATCATACGGCCGCTACGTGGGATCAAATCTTCGAGAACATTTTCAAAACGCCGAATGTGCAAATTGCCATCTTCAATCACGCGAGAGACGTACACAGCGGTTTCCGGCCGTTCGGTCCCGAGAATCATATTGCGATCGCCGGCGAAAATTATCTTGGCTGGACAGTGCAAGCCAACGCGATGGAATTGATCAACTCGGGTGCCACTCAAACGAATCCCTATCAGCTATTTCACGACTGGCTAGGTCTGCTGAATCGCGGACATGCAATCGCTCCCATCGGCTGCAGCGACTCGCATGATGTCGCGCGGCACTTCGTGGGCCAAGCGCGGACCTATGTTCGTGTCGATGACCGAGACCCCGGACAGCTGTCCCTGGAAGATGCGGTGCGGAGCTTTCGCGAAGGCCGTGTGTCGGTGAGCTACGGCCTGTTCTCCAAGATTTTGGTGAACGACCAGTTTGCCGCTGGCGATCTGGTGCCTACAAAAGGCACTCATACGGAAGTCACTGTCGATGTACTTGGCCCGGCTTGGGTAAGGGCCGAACGCGTTCGACTGTTTGCCAACGGACGATTGGTGGGAAGCGAGCAGATCGATCCGAAAAAAGGTCAAGCCGCCGGGCTCAAGTGGACTGCTCACTGGAGAATACCGAATCCCCGGCACGATTTTCATCTCGTAGCGATTGCCGACGGCCCCGGTGTCACGGCCCCGTACTGGCCCATGGCGAAAGCCTATCAACCCACCTCGATCGAATGGGAGTCGCGAGCTCGAGCGATTACCGGTGCCGTGTGGGTTGACGGAGACAAGAATGGTCAACGCGATTCGGCCCAGGCCTATGCACAGCGACTGGTACAACAACACACAAATGATCTTCCCAACTTGCTGGCGGCACTCGATGCATACGATGCACCGATCGCCATTCAAGTGGCCAGTCGATTACGGCAAGGCGGCACTTCACCATTGGATGCCACACTCAACAAAGCGCTGTCGAACGCCTCGGAGAAAGTCCGCGACGCCTTTGCCGAATATCGAGACGCCTGGCGTGAAACCGTAAGAACTACATCGCGGTAGTCTTTGGCGACTTAAAAACTCGCTCGACTTTACCGCTATGCCAATATTTTTTGAATGACGTTGCCATGGACGTCGGTAAGGCGAAAGTCGCGGCCCTGGAACTTGACGGTAAACCGCTTGTGATCGATTCCCATCAAGTGCAACATCGTGGCATGAAAATCATGGACGGTGACCACGTTTTCAACTGCGTTGTAGCCCAGCTCGTCGGTCGCGCCGTAAGTGATCCCCGGCTTGATACCGCCACCAGCCATCCACATCGAGAAACCCTTGATATGATGATCTCGTCCGGTCCCCTGTGCCATCGGAGTCCGCCCGAACTCACACGCCCAGACAACAAGCGTATCCTTGAGCATGTCGCGCCGTTTCAAGTCTTTAATCAATCCCGCCACGCCTTGATCGACCAGCTTGGCTGTATTAGCCGACGCGTTCTTGACTCCACCATGATGATCCCAACCACGATGGTACAGCTGGACGAACCGCACACCGCGCTCAGCTAATCGCCTGGCAAGAAGGCAATTCGCGGCAAATGAACCATCGGCTCCGGCGGTCCCATACAGGTCCATCGTCTCCTTCGACTCGTCGGAGAAATCCACCAGGGCCGGCACGCTCGTCTGCATGCGAAATGCCATTTCATACTGAGCAATTCGAGTTGCGATTTCGGGATCGTCCAGCACCTCGTCGCGAAGTGAATTCAATTGCTGCACAGCATCGA
>DUDC01000353.1:0-23725 GCA_012959465.1 Planctomycetaceae bacterium | reverse complement strand
CCTTGAAATCGACTAGGAAGGAATCCGCTATGCCACTGCCGCGATGCGATCGGTTGGTTCTGCCCGCCACCGACGGAGGTAAGCACTACGAAACCCGGCAGATCATTGGATTCCGCGCCTAGGCCATACGTCAACCACGACCCCATGGACGGCCGGCCGCTAATCGTGGTGCCCGTGTTCATGAAGGTATGAGCGGGATCATGGTTAATTGCTTCGGTCTTCAACGATCGAACAATACAAAGTTCGTCGCCGACGGTGGCCAGGTGGGGAAAAATGGACGCGATCTCGTTTCCCGAATCTCCCGCTTTAACGAAGGAGTGTTGCGGGCCAAGGCATGTCAACGTTTTTCCTTGAAGCTGTGCGATAGGTTGCCCTTTCGTATACGATTCGGGCATCGGCTTACCGTTCAACTCGGCAAGTTTCGGCTTATTGTCAAACGTCTCCAAATGCGATGCGCCGCCGGCCATCACCAAGAAAATGACCCGTTTCGCTCTGGGGGGCACATGGGGTTTATCGATGGCGCCCGTCCAACGTTTCACTTGCCTCTCAGTGGCCGAGTCATCACCCGCTGTGACCGTTCCCTGCATCAATGACGCTAGGGCATAGGTACCTACCCCCTGCGTGGCGCGACCCAAAAAACCTCGGCGGCCCAACGTTTGTTGCCAAAACATGCTTCGATTCCTATCGGGACTTAATATCGTGTGATTGTCTCGTGCAAATTCAGAATGACGCGAGCCACGGAGATCCAAGAGGCCAATTCAACGGTAGCGGCGTCGTCGGAAGGTTGCGGTTGAGATCCACTAGTCAGCAACTTCGCCGCCTCCAGATCATCCTGGTACTGCGACAGGTGCTTGTCGAAAACAGATCGGACGACGGAGACTTCACGATCCGCAACTCGACGTGAAAGAGCCTCTCGCCAAGCCCAGCGAATTCTATCATCGGCCGCTGTACCGCCCTCCTCGATAATCCGCATCGCAAAAGCACGCGCCGCTTCGACGTAGGTAGGGTCATTGAGCAACACCAGAGCCTGCTGTGGAATGTTCGATCGAGGACGCTCGACCGTGCATTCTTCGCGACTCGGCGCGTCAAAAGCGAGTAGCGATGGATGCAGAAACATCCGTTGCCACCAAGTGTACAGCCCTCGCCGGTAGAGCGACGCTCCACTGTCCCCCGGCCACTTGCGAGCAGGGAAATTCATGTGCCGCCAGTAGCCAGCCGGCTGATAAGGATAAACGCTGCGACCTCCGATGTCTCGCACCAACAAACCGCTGATCGCTAAGGCGTTGTCTCTGACAAACTCGGCCTCAATTCGAAAACGGGACTGACGGGCAAAGAGAAGGTTGTATGGGTCATGCTGTTTTAGGTTCGTCGTCACCATCGAGCTCTGTTGGTAGGTTCGCGACGTGACCATCAAGCGAACGATATGTCGAATATCCCAGCCACTCTCCATAAACTCGATCGCTATCCAGTCCAACAATTCGGGATGCGTTGGCAGTGTGCCTTGACGACCCAGGTCGTCCAGCGGCGTGGCTAACCCATGCCCAAGATAGAGCTTCCAAAGTCGGTTAACGAACGTGCGGGCGGTCAGTGGATTCTCTCGATCGACAATCCAATGAGCTAAGTCAAGGCGGTTCGGGCGGCGCCCCCCGACGTCTAGGGTACCCAAGAAACTCGGGATAGCAGGTTCGACGACCGGCCCCGAATCATCCATCCAATCTCCCCGATTCAACAGACGGATGACCCGCATTTTTCCGGTCTTCGTCATCATGGTCCGCGGACGACTATCAACAAACATCTTCTTGTTGGCGATCGCCTGCGACAACTCCACTCGAAACGGTTGCAACTCGGGGGCGACGGTGCGGTAGTATTTTTTTAGTTCAACCTGCTGGCTCGTATTGCGTTCACCTCGCGCCAACTTGAGAATCTGCTGGATCCGCACGGGCAGGCCGTGTCCGTCTCCGCGAAAATAGAAGCCGTGACCGCCGCCACCGTTACAAATCCTGAACAAGAGTCGATTCTCACCGGCAACCAACGGAACTACGATTTTGTCCTGGTCGGCTGCAACACCACGTGACACTTTATTGTCATGTACTTTTTCTCCATTTACCCAAACGGTCAAGGTGTCGTCCGAACCCAGTGATAATTTGAGCTTCGTGGCGACCGATGATTCCACTGTACGAGTAACGTACCGAGCCGAATTGGCATCTGCTGGAAAAGCGAATACTTTCCCGTCCAGCAGTCCATCGAGCTTACTCCACGCTTTCCCATCAACGACGGACTCCAAATCAACGTTTTTTGGGTCGATCCAATCCCGCGCAAAGACCGCGTCGAGACTTGCTCCACGGAAAGGACCAGCAACAAACCAAGAGCCGTACTGCGGAGTTTGCTCGATAGTCGCCGCGATTTCGTCCTCCCACTTCGTTTGACCAACGACAAGTTCAGGAGAATCGGCGTCTAACTTTTCTTGAATGGCCGCAGCTTGGCGATCCATTTCGGCAATCTTCTCCTTGTCAGCTCCCAGCATGACCGAAAAAGTGGCCGGGTTTCCGACGGCCGGCTGCTGAATGTCGGCAAAGAAAGCCGCGAAACTGTAGAAGTCTCGCTGGGTAAACGGGTCAAACTTGTGGTTATGGCACTCGGCACACCCCATCGTGGAACCCAAGAAGATTTGCGAAGTGTTGCGAACGCGGTCAGCGGCGTATTTTGCGATGTACTCCTTTGCCTGCGCACCACCTTCACTGGTTGTTTGCAACAACATATTGAAACCCGACGCGATCTGCTGCTCGAGGCCACCATCGGGAAGAAGGTCTCCGGCCAATAACTCAGTGACAAACTGGTCGTAGGCCATATTGTCATTGAAGGCGTTGATCACGTAGTCGCGGTACGGCGATATCTTCCGCGCCTCATCCGAGTGATAGCCGTTGCTATCGGCAAAACGAACCACATCCAACCAATAGACGGCCAAACGCTCGCCGTAGTGAGGCGATTTCAACAACCGGTCGACCAACTTCTCGTACGCGTCCGCTGACTTGTCATTTACGAATGCATCAACCTCTGCCGGTGTCGGGGGAAGGCCGAGCAAGTCGAAGTAAAGACGGCGAATGAGCGTGATTCGATCAGCTGGCGGCGAAAACGTCAAACCGTCCGACTTGAATCGATTGCTAATAAAGTGGTCGATCGGTTGATCGCCGTCTGGAACAGCACCGCGAACCGGAGCGACGTATGCCCAATGCACGTTCCACTGAGCACCCTGTTCCACCCATCGTTGAAGCAACTGTTTTTGCTCGGCCGTTAATGACTTGTTCGATTTCGGGGGAGGCATCTGCTCGTCGGGGTCATCGGAAAAGACTCTGGCAATCAGCTCGCTCTCGGTGGGCTTGCCACGGACGATCACTTGGCTGACATCGAACACCTCGCGTTCCGAGTCCAAACGAAGCTCCGCCTTGCGAGCCTGTTCGTCAGGGCCATGACATGCGAAACACTTGTCTGACAACAGCGGGCGGATATCGCGATTAAAGTCAATCTTCACTCCGGCATCGGGCGGTTCAGCGGCAGACGACGCAACCGCGGCCAACGCGACAGAGAGACTCGCGAGAAGGGATAGTATTCGGCTCATGGTCAACACCCAAGGTTCACATAAAGGGAGGACAAGGTAGTATCTTACCATGTCGTACAACTCAGATGTTCAGCGGTATGTTGCCACCACCGACTGCGGTTTGCCACGCGATCGACGAACACTATTGTCGTGAGAGCCGACACGTACGTAGGGGCAATAGCCCGGCGGGGTACCTTGCCCAGTCCGCGTTCGATTTGTCATTTGTCAATAATCATGTGTCATTTTCTGGTGCTGACGATGTATCGGATCACGAAAGATCACCGCGATTCAATGAAAGCTCCGACAAGTCGGAGCACTGCAAAGTTTGGAATCGGCAGAGTTCGTAACGCGATGCGTAAGCGATGGCTGCAAATTGACGTCACCCCTCGCTGACGCTTCGGGTCACCACATCGCGTGCCAACCCCGTTAGGAAGCGTGTTTATTGGTGTTCAATTTCCGCTGGATCTCGGCCTTCAACTGCGCGATCACTGAGGTCTTGTCTGTCTCGTCCAAGATGCGTTTGACCACCGTTTTCGGTCCGTCTTCACCCCACGAGGCGCTATGTTCAAAATAGTATTGGGCAGCGTGTCCAACGATGTAGGATCCGAATCCGGCGCCAGCTCCCTGTGGCACAGCGGTCAAGACTGTCCCCAAGCCGCCGGTCAACGTCTTGAACATTGCGGAGCTGATCCCGATGATCCACTCTGGCAAGAGCACAAGGCCAGCGGCTTTGACAATCGACTGTGCCAGTTTGGCCGCGTTTTTCCACGAGACCTTAATTCCATAGAGTCGTCCCAACGTCACAATCATCAAAACATCGACAGCCGTGCCACCGACCATGTCAGCCCAACCGGCTGGGTTCAACGCGACGGCCGCTGCCTTGACCGCCGCAAAC
Source organism: Planctomycetaceae bacterium (assembly GCA_012959465.1). Lineage (GTDB taxonomy): Bacteria > Planctomycetota > Planctomycetia > Pirellulales > Pirellulaceae > UWMA-0346. The sequence continues at coordinate 19,235 of DUDC01000353.1, read as the reverse complement.
TTCATGATCAACTGGTCCGCCTGCTTCTTTCGCATGCGGATCCGAATGGACGCAATACGGTCCGACTTGTCGGCGGCGTACATGGCGGCCGAGAGAGTCACCAGCTCGAGACCGTCTTTCTCCAACAACTCGAGAATCTTCGCTTTAAGCTCGTCGACATCGGGCTTTGGTTTACGCCACTCGCTTCGTGTCGTTCCGTCAACCGACTCAACCACAAATTCCACCTCGCGAGGGTCGGCGGATGACGTAACGAATTGCCCCTCCGGTAGAATGTCGTTCAGACGCTCGTGACAGAGAACTTGCAGCAAGCGGCTGCGTTGTTCTGGTGAGTAGAGATCCACTTTATTGAGGATGACGATCACCGGCTTGCTTTGGCCAAGCAAGTCAAGCAATGCTACATATTCGGTCTCATTAAGATCCGAATCGGTAACATATAGGATCAGATCGGCGCGACGCGCCGCCTCTCGAGCTCGTTCGGCCCGATCTTCTCCGGCCACCTCGTTGATGCCAGGGGTGTCCACTAATGTGACCGAAGAATCAGCGAATCCTGGCACACGATATTCGCACGTCCCCCATTCGACTTTTCCGACTTCCGTGGTCCAGCCTCCCTGCACATCCACACTTGCCACTTGATCGCCAATGAGAGCATTGATTAGCGCCGACTTGCCAGTGCTGATTTCCCCGAATACGACGATTTCAACACGACCGTTGCTGAGTTTGTCTAGCAACTGCTCCAGCTGCATGAAGTCATTCTGCAGTATGTTGCGTTCGTCATCGCTACACCCACGCAATTTTTGCAATGTCGCTTGAATTGACCGCAGAGCGTCCTGAACATCTCGTTGCTCCTCGTCGGACGTCTCCGCGTCGGCGGTAGGAGATTTTTCGATGTAGGAAGCGGAATCACTCACGTCGTTTATCCTTTTTTGAATCGATGGCGAGCTTCCACCAGCAACTTGCGCAGCTCTTTGACTTGTGTCACATGATCCCACTCTTCTCGTGCCATTTCGGCCAGTCCTTTGGAATCAACTTTCATTTCATCACGGAAGTATCGCATGAAGACTCCGCCAATCCAGCGGGTAATCACCGCCTGAACTGTTCCCTGCAGAGCGCCACCGACTATCGTGCCGATACCGGGTACCGTCTTGAGTGACGAGGCAACCGCCGCCGCAACCGCAGGGGTCGCCAGTCCGGCGCCCAAGATTCCGATGAGGTTTTTGGTCAACTGAGCGAGCATTGACACGGCCGTATCCATGTCGATCTCATGGTGATAGACCTTTGCCAACTCGAACACCATCTTGGCCGAGATCGCACTGCCCGCCATCAGGTCGAGGATTGGTAGCGGGCTAACCGCCGCAGCGCCAGCCGCTCCCCACATATATTTATCGATAACCACACGAGCTCGATCGTCGAGTGCTTGTCGAACGCGCTCTCGAGCATCCTCCATAAGCCCTCGACTCTGAAGCAAGAGATTTGCCAACAGCAGCTCCCTGCCTTCTGAACCGGTGATGGCCAACATTCGATCGGCTAGCTCGGAGATGTCCGCTGGCACATCAACCTGCTCTTGAACTGTATCGCCAGAGGGCAACACTCGTACCCGTTCGCGGGCGATGGGACTTGCCTGTACGGAGACAACATCCCGTCGATCGACAAAACTCGCGGTCTGCTCACGAATCTGGCCCAAGAGCGTCAGCCGATCTCCTTCGTCGTACCAATCGACCTTGTTAAGGCAAACCAAGAGTCGCTTTTCCATTTCGCCCAGACGACGAATGAGAGAAAACTCGGACTCCCGCATGGGCCCATCGACAACCAACAACACCAAGTCGGCATCGCCAGCCGATTCGGCAGCAATCCGAACATGCTCTTCCCCGTCGACCTCACCCAATCCTGGCGCGTCGACAAGTTGTACGTTTTCGAGGCCAGGCCAAGGCACTTCTGCCCTCCGGACCGTGGTGCCTCCACGGGCATCAGTAGCGAATCGGTCGCTCCCACAAAGTGCGTTGAGTAGTGATGACTTTCCACTTGAGATGGAACCAAAGGCGACGATTTCCAACCGCTCCGCTTGGCGTTTTTCGTTGAGTCGATTGACCACCTCGTTCAATTCATTGCGGACTTCTGGAGAAACAGCGTCCATCCCCAAGGTCTCGATATCGTCCAGATTCTTGGCCAATTCAGCCTCTTGCTGTTGCGGTGTCAATTCACTGGGATTGCTGGCGCGAATCTGTCGGTGTGCCTGTTTCTTGCGCGATCTAAGCCAAAGTTTGACACATAGCCAACCCGTGATGCCAATCAGAAGGACCCCTCCTGTACCGACGGTCACCAGATAGACGGTCGCCCAGAGGGGCGTTCGTTCTTGTAGATTCTCGTAGTGCTCGACCAACTGAGGTGGTACCGAGATCAGTAAGAATCCGAGGAAAGCAAACGCGACCAGTAACAGGATCCCTTGAAATAGCGGCTGTTTTGCCTTTGGCATGTGTGTTCCTTCGTTGCAGCAATCTGCGTCCGATTTCGGCATGCGTCATGCGAGTGCACGAAATCCTAGCTCATCCGAATAGTCGCTCCCAATACCAAGTTCGCTAACCACGGTGAATTATTCACCAACGCCGCCGCCTCACAACCGGCAAAGGCGACAAAAACAGTCGTTGGTGGACGTCCCGGCAAACGACCGGAGGAGATCAGAATCCAACGATTCATGAAAAAAGGCCCCGCCAACGGCGGGACCTTTTGTGTTAACTCAGTTTTCTTGGCCGACGACTACTTGTCAGCATTCTTCTTGTCAGCATTCTTCTTACGCTTACGCGTCTTCGGAGCACTCAATCCTGTCTTCTCGATTTGCTCGGCTGTCAAGATTGCGGCAGTGTCTTTCTTCAGCTTCTGCGTCACTCCTCGGCTCTTCTTGGAGATTTCAGTGTACTTGGCAAATTGCTCGTCACTGAGACCCAACCCTTTTTGGATAGCCGCTTGAAGCTCAGCGCCCTTCTTACCATCGGCTGCGGCCTTCTTGCGAATATCCTGAAGTTTGCCAGAGGCGCCCTTGAGCAATTCGACTCGCGACTTGTTAATGGTCTGCAGTTCTGCTTTAACCGCGGCAAACAGTTTCTCGAATTTCTGCTTCTGCTCGTCGGTCAACTCCGTCTTTGCCAGACTCTTTTGAATAGCCGTGATGGCTTGAGGCTGACGATTCTTTTTCCCCTTCTTTTCCTTCTTTTCCGCATCTTGACCGACAGCCACGGTGACGACGGCCATCAAGGCGACAACAAGGGAAGTACGTAAAACTGATTTCATCTTCAAAACCTTTATGTACGCTGCGCCAGCAAACCAAGCCTCTTGCGATTCAACGGCGAAAAAACGAAACCTCCGCATCCATCCGGAGCGTCACGACATCAACATTAAAAAACCTCTTCCCGATCAACCGACCAACTCTTTGATCGCCGCACCATCACGTATGATTGTAATAGGTCGACCGATCGAAGATTGATATTCCTTAGTATAGTCGATACCCAGGTTGTGGTAGAAGGTGGCGGCCGCGTCATCCGGAGTAATAGCGTCGCTATCTGGCCCCGTCGCCTTGTCATCGCTAGCACCAACAACCTGCCCACCGCGAATTCCACCGCCAGCCATCAGCATGAACATGCAGCGAGGATAATGATCGCGACCTCCTTCGGCCGACCGAGAATTAATCTTGGGGGTGCGGCCAAATTCGCCGGTCACAAATACGGCCGTAGATTCGAGAAGTCCCTTCTCGGCCAGTCCCTTAAACAGAGCCGACAACCCTTCGTCCAATGGCGGCAGTTGCCGCTCCTTCAGCCTAGTGAAGTTGTCCTGATGAGTGTCCCAACCACCGGATGAGATCGTGACAAAGCGGACCCCCGACTCGACCAACCGAGACGCCAACAAGCAACTCTGTCCGAAGGGAGACTCACCAAATGGGGCGGCAAACGCAGGTGATTCCTTAGTGATATCGAAAGCTTCTCGCGATCGACTCGAGGTCATGATCGTATGGGCCTGTTCGCTGAACTTGTCCAGACCTGCCAGTAATTGGTCTTCCTGTTCATAGCCCTTAAAGGCCACATCCAGATCTTGCAGCAGGTTCTTTCGTCGCTCGACTTCCGTCATTGAAACCCCATCACCGATGGAAATACCGCGAACGTTGAACGGTTGGCCTGGCCGTGGAGTACTACCTGTATTGAGAGGTGCATATCTGACACCCAAGAATCCGGGCTTTTGATGCGGGTTGCGGGGAATCGCGACAAAAGACGGGATGTCGTCACCAGACGGCATCTCACGGCTCACGACGGCACCGTAACCCGGATATTCAAGAGACGCCACGGGACGCGTGCCCGTATTGACATACTCACTGCCCAAACGGTGAGCTGCCAATGTGTGGCTGACACCACGGAGAATCGCAAACTTGTCGGCACATTGAGCCAACTTGGGCAAGTGCTCGCTAATCTGAATTCCCGCGACGTTCGTTGCGATCGGGGAAAACAGGCCTCGATATTCCTTGGGAGCGTCGGGCTTGAGGTCAAAAGTGTCCATATGCGAAGGGCCACCGGCGAGGTGGATAAAGATGCCAGCTTTGGCGGGAGCAGCCTTCACGTCGCCGGCCTCGGCCAAACGCATGTATTGGGCAAGCGTGAGTCCGGCGCCAAACGCACCGATCTTGAGCACGTCACGCCGTCGCACGCCATCACAAGTTTGATGTATTGCCATGATCTATCCTCTATTGCTTCTGTGTACTGGTTTGTCTGATTCAGGACTTGCTCACTCTGAGCGGGAGCAGATCCTGTTAGTGGTTTACAACGAACTCTTTCGTGTTGATCAGTGCCCACACTAACCCACGAAATGACTCGACCTTGTCATCACCCTCATTAATATACTGCAACGAGCGGTCCATCTCTGACTTCTGCGGTGTGCGACTCACGGTTCTCAAATAAGCGTCCTCGATGATCTTCCTTAGATCGACTTTTTCGTTGACTTCGACTTCCAAAACATCATTCGGATCGCCATATCGCTTCACCAGCGATTTACGGCGAGCCGTGAGTTTCCTTCGCTGTTCTTTCGAACCATTTTTGGCAATTCGTTTTATCGATGTGTCGAGTCGCTCAAATTGAGTGATGATATTGGCCGGGATTTTCTTTTTTTGGATCACACCAAGTTGTTTGGCCACTTGACTCAGCCAACCGTCACCGCGGCGGTCAATCAATTTAATCACGTCTTCATCATTCTGCAGGTAGATCGTCTGCAACAGGTTGGGCGTTTCCGAACGGTCGCAATCGCAGCTGCTCTCACGGGTGTTTCTTCCGAACACGGACAAAGCGTAACTCGCGTTGCCCCGCATACGTGTCCCGGACCCGGCTATCGCGATCGCTCGATCACCCACTTCCACCCGCCAGCGATTGACGTATTCGTCCGATCCTGTCGCCTGGTGAATTGCGTCGTACACGACCTCGGCAGGCAACCGACGCGGTAGGGCGCGGCTAAAGTTCCTTCGATCGTGCAAGTTGGTGTCATTGGGACGCCAACTTCGTTGATACGTCTCGCTGTTGAGAATCTCACGGTGTACCCATTTCATGTCGAACTCGTGTTCGATAAATCCGGTTGCCAAGTGCTCCAACAACGCTCGGTTGCTCGGCGGGTTGGCGAGGCTCATGTCATCGGGCGGGTCGACGATTCCGACGCCGAAATACGCAGCCCAGAGGCGATTGACGAACGCCTTGGAAAAATAGGGGTTGTCGGCGTCCCGCAGCCAGTCCATCACGGGTTGCCGTGGGTCGACGATTCGAGACAAATCGGTGGCTTCGCGACCGAGCAAACTAGCGCTTTTTGCCCCCGCATTGCGAACTGGTCGTTTTTTCTTACTCTTATCATCGGTATCAGGTCGCGGGCGATGATTCACGTAAACTTCAGGAAACGGTACGACGCCCCCCTCCTTCATCAACTGTTCATATTTCCTGCGAAGTTGACCACCCCTCAGTCCGTCCGTGTCGACCTTGGCCATGATCGCCTGATATTCCTTGTTGGCGTCTGGTGCACTCCGATTGGACGCCGTTACACCGCCAAAAAACTTCGAAAACTCATCAAAATCGTTCTTGGACCATTGGTCGAACGGGTGTTTGTGGCACTGTGCACATTGAATTCGGACGCCCAGAAATGAATGAGCAAAGCTGATCGCTCGCTCGGGCGCCTGACGAAAGTCACGGCGAGCCCAGTAGAACGGCATGGTCTCCCGGTCGGCAAATGTGGCGCCATCGTTGGCTGAGTAAATATCACCCATCGACTCACAATACTGAGTGTACGACTCACCTTCGTTGCGGCTCTTGCCCAATACGATCCCAGCGACCAGTTCATCGTAGGCCACATTCTCCTCAACCCTTCGATAGATCCAGTCGTACCAATACTGGGGAGAGGCCGTGCGTGGATAGGTGGCATTCTGCGTTTGATCCGAGTTGTTTCCGGTGAAATCGCATAGTTTCGTAGTCCACCATGCCGCATAGGCGGGGGAGTTTAGCAACTGTTCGATCTTTTGAGCCCGTTTGTCGTTGCGCGTGTCCAATAGGAACTCACGAACGTCTTTGGGTTTCGGTAGTGTTCCGGTCAAGTCGAGCGAAACACGTCGGAGAAACTCCTCGTCGGTGCAGATCTCTGAAGGTAAAAGGCCAAGCTTGCGCAGTTTTTCAACCACAAGACGATCGACGACCGTCTTGGTCACGATCTTCGGATAGCGATCACCGGCCTTATCGGTGACCGGGCAGATGGTCGGGACAGCCACCACGGCCTTGTCGTACGCGGCGACGATATGTGTGTCGCCGGCCACGCCGCTGACAACTCGCCCGTCCTTGTCAACCGTCGCGACCTCGCTGTCGTTGGTCGAGAAACGGCACAAGGGTGTGACGTCCTCTTCAATTCCGCTCTCCCATACCGCAATTGCTCGCACCTGGATGATTTGCCCTTGGCGATCAAACCGAACTTCGGTCGGCTCCACACGAAGTTCAACCAGTTTCTCGAGCTGTCGTTCAAACGGTGCTCCGTCTTTAATCCAGCGGTGGATGACGTGATAATTCCAGCTTCCGACGTCGTACCGTTTTCCACCGTCGTGTTCGTCCTCCGATGTCGGTTTGTGGATGATCAGGCTGTCCAATGGTGAATCCAAATCGATTCGAGCATTTTCCTCGTCGGTCAGTGCCAGGAAGTCGGCTTTAAAGTCGTAACCAAACAGCGATAGCCTGAAGCCACCTTTGCCCTGAAAAGACCCGTGGCAGGCTCGCCCATTACAGCCGAGACGGCCCAACAGTGGCACGACATGCTTTTGAAAACTCGGCGTTTCGTCGCCGCCCTGCGAAGCAAATCGCTGGGAGATAGGAGCCAAAATTTCGCCCGCAGCGGCGATTGGCGCAACGAGTGCCGAAAGTACGACACACGACCATGAAACGACTCGTCTTGCATTCTGTTGGATCACCATTTCCTCCTTACCGACTTTCACCGCGACGTAACGACTTACTACTGGAGCTTCACTACTGGCACTCAACCATTACTTCTTGCTTTGTTTTGGTTTCTTCTTTTCCGAATCCGACTTGGGCAGTTTTGCATTGCCGTCGGTCGTTTTTTTCGTCATTGTTTTCTTCGTCGTTGTATTCAAGGTCGCTTTCGGACCCGACGCCTGCCCATTGCGAGTCACATTATTTCGTTTCCCCGGTGACTCGGTGGTTCGACCACTGCGGGTCAGTATCTTGACCTGACGGTCGATCGCTTCAGGTGACGAGAAATTTTCGATCTGTTCGTTCAACTTCTTTAAGCGATCTTGTTGCTTTCGTCGGTCTCGACGCAGCAGTTGAACTCGAAGCCTCAGGTTTTGTGCGACCAATTTCTCGAGCTGGCTGCGGAGTTCATCACTAGCCGAGACGGCCAGTTTCGCGGCAACAACCTCGGCTCGGCTTTTGACCTGCCAAATCTTCAATTCCAAAGCATAGCGATCCTCGTCGCGATCACGGATGCTCGATAAACGCTGTTCGACGCGAGACAATTCGCGAACGGCACGCGCGTACTGCTGAGGTTGGCGTTTTTTTAGTGACTGAAGAAGCGGTGATAATTCGCCGTGATTCTTGGCGACGAACTCCAAGACCAACGACTCTTGCGGACGCGATTTCACCACCGAATTGGCATCGTTCTTACTTCGAGCATTGTTGGGAGTCTTAGCATTTTTGGCCTTGGCATTTGTCGCCGAGTCCTGGCCCCGCGCGACGGTCAGCACGACAGCCACAACGAAGATCAGCCCCAGCCCTGCGGGCTTTAGCCATTCATGACGGTGGATTGAATTCACGATGTTCACCGGATGCCCTCCTCAGAACTGTGTTCTTGGTCGTCAACTTGCTCCGCCGAGTATGAGGTAGCGGCCAAGAGCCACATCGGGGGTTCAAGGCCAACCGCCGCCCGGCCAGAAAAGTCGGTCAAGTTCGCCGCCGTCTGCTCAAAATTCTCCATTGCCGCTTGCACGTCTGGAGGCGACAGCTGGTGTGCCCACATTTCGGCTACAAGGTGGCTGTCATCGTTGGATGCCGGCTCGTTCTCATGAGACTCTGGCCATGCCCAAAAGGCGACCATTACGGTCAAAGTCATTACGACGTACGCGACCACGCGGCTGCCAGGCCTGACAGCCCGTTGCGGCAACTCAACCTTGGGCGAAGCGAGATCCGGTGAATCGGACTCAGTCGCCTCAAAGGCAATCGTCTCCAGTCGGACGGCGTCAACCAATAACTGCGCGATCCGCGGGTCGGCCAGCCGTGTCAGCATCTGTTCCGCAGCCGCATCGCCCAGCTCATCCGTCAAGAAGAGATGAACGGCCAGACGCAAATCGGCGTCGTCGTCTGAGAGCACCAGCTGATCCAGATTTACGATGTCTGCCACAGTATCCACTCACCATTCTCAATCATTCGTTTCACTCAATCTCCGACAGTGACTCAAGGTCATCTGCCAACCGCCGCATCGCTGTCTTCATTCTCGAAAGTGCCGTCCCCAGAGGAATTTGGAGTTCATCGGCGATCTCCCTAAATTTCTGGTGCTGGTAAATTCGCAACCGCACCACCGCTTGCTCCGCATCGGGAAGCCGTCCAATGGCTGCCCTCACCTGTTCGATCTCTTCTTTTCGTGCCAACCCATCGGCGCCTCCGATCTCCTCATCCTGCTGGCTTTGCAGCCAACTCGCCAACTGCCCAATTGCCTTTGACTGTGACTTCTGTCGTCGCAACGCGCTCACCGCGTCCCGGTAGGCCACCGTGAACAACCAAGCCTTATACGATGCCGAATCCTTCAGAGGACCGTGTTCCGTCAGTTTCCCGAAGACACTTTGAACGACGTCATCTGCAAGTACGGGGTCTTTGACCACACCGATGACAAAACGACGTAAGTCATCTGAGTGTTGGCGAAAAAGACCGTCCAATTGGTGGTCGCGACGTCGATTAGCTTCTCCGCGACTCAACACTCATCTCCTTCGACCTCACCAAACAGGACGCTTTTGCCGAGGCAATTATTGGCAGTGGGGTGTTATTTCTACAGAATTCCTGGAATCTCCAGCGTCACTCTGCCAGGTTCCCTCCCCGTGACTACAGAAGTAACTATAATCCTTTCAAGATGTTATCGCCGTTCGGCGTCCGCCACCAATCTCCGATTCGGACCCGAAGGTGCATCTGTTCTTGTCCCATCATTAACTGACTGAGTCCTCTGTGTTCATCGGCCCACTGTTTGCTCGCGAAGCAGTCACCGCTCCACGTCGTCCCCGCCACTTCATCCAGCGATCCCTTTACGTTGGCGGACTGATCGTCCTCATGTGTACGGCATGGTTGGTGGTCGCCGGCACGCAGATCGTCCAAAACGTGGGCGACATGGCTCGATTCGGTGCTATCTTGCTCAAGATTCTGGCCCCCGTCCAGTTGGCGTTGGTCACATTCCTGTCGGCGTTGGTTGCAGCCAGCAGTGTCAACCAAGAGAAAGACCGCCGGACACTCATTCTGCTGCTCATGACGCGGATGAACAACAGCGAGCTTGTCTTGGGCAAACTGTTCGCCAGCCTAATGAACATCGCGTTCATGGTAACCGCCGCCCTACCCGTCTTGTTGGCGGTCGTCTTGGTGGGCGGTGTCTCGGTCGACCAAGTATTACGCGTCTTTCTTGTTTCACTGCTGACATCGCTGCTCACTGGCAGCGTTGGTGTGCTGATCGCGTTCTGGCGAGAGAAGACGTTCCAAACGCTGGCATTGACGGCGATGGTACTCTTGGTTTGGCAAGGATTTTGGTATGCGGTTGGTTCGGGCGCATTCCAACAGGTTTTTGGAGTGGATCATCGGGCTTGGGCAGTCGCCATGAGCCCGATCGACGCAGTGTTCTCAGCCGCCGAACCGTCGTACTTGGCTGTTTCAACGATTGGAGGATGGGTCGGAGCGATCGGCCCGTTCCTGGCAGTTTCAACGGGGTTGATCGTTGCCATTAATGGTATCACCGTACTGCGTGTGCGAGTCTGGAATCCCTCGCGTGAACTCCGTCGAAGGGGTAAAGCGAAGTCAAACACGACGATCTGGGGAGGCGCACACGAACAGGACTTAGTCGATGACGACGATGCCGAACGCAGTCGGGCACTACATGTGGACGGACGGTCTAAGGAGATCCAGCGCAAGCATCGAAAAGTCTGGGACAATCCCATTCTGTGGCGAGAAATCTGTACTTGGGCATACGGACGAAAGGTGCTAATCATCCGCGTTGGTTATCTCCTGATAACGGCGATGCTTGCCTTGGCCCTGCACAGTCTATTGGGAACAGCAAGCAGCCCATCTATCGAGAGCATCGTGCCGACCTCCGCCAAGCCGCTGGCGCCGTTCTTCCTGGTCAGCTTAGTGATCGTGAATGCCTTAGCCGTGACATCGATCACGACCGAACGTGACGGCCAGTCCTTGGACTTACTCTTGGTCACCGACCTGACACCCAAAGAACTAGTTTTGGGGAAACTGTTTGGCGTCTGCTGGGTGACCAAAGAGATGATCGTCGTACCCCTGTTATTGACCGCCTATCTCCTTTTCTTAGGTGCTGTCAACGTGGAACAGTGGACATTCGTGACGGTCGGCTTGCTGGTCATGAATCTGTTTGTGGCCATGTTGGGTATTCACTGTGGAATGACGTACAGCAATTCGCGTTCCGCGATTGGTGTGAGTTTGGGAACGGTGTTCTTCCTGTTCCTGGGTGTGGTAACGTGCATCACGATGATGGTCTCATTCAGTGGGTCGTTTCAGAATCAGCTCGGTCCATTCCTGGCGTTTATCGTTGGGGGATCGGTCGGATTGTACGTCACCCTAGGGATTCGCAATCCGTCGAGTGCCATCTTCCTGGCGGCGATCTTGCTGCCGCTTGCCACTTTCCACGCGATCACCAGTTTCTTACTCGGACATTCGTTAACGGTATTCCTGGTGACCGCGATTACCTATGGATTTACAACCGCAGCGATGATGATCCCGGCAATTGGAGAGTTCGATATTGCCATGGGACGTACGAAATCGGCAGCGGAAGAATAGCAAATAGAGATTCATATACGGAGTAACGAGGCGCGATGGACGCATTCCTTCCCTCGAGCCAGGATGTGCAACAACTGCTCTTTGGCAATGCACCTCAGCTTCTCACGATGTTGATGTTGATCGGCGGCTCGAGTTTCTTTTCTGCGAGCGAGGCGGCGCTCTTCTATTTGAGAGCGCCTGATGTGCGGTCCATGCAGGAGGGAAATCGAGGGCAGCGGACGGCCGCTGCACTGCTCGACGACCCGGACCGTCTCCTGTCAGCAGTGCTTTTCTGGAACTTGATCGTCAACATGCTCTACTTTGCACTCGCAGTTCAAGTCAGCATGTTCTTGGAACGCAAAACGGATTGGGGTGCGACGGGCGCCATCTTCTTTGGTAGTGCGGCTCTGATGTCGCTCATCTTTTTCAGCGAGATGATTCCCAAGAGCGTCGCAGTGCTGAGTGCCAAACAGTTTGCGTCGTTCATCAGCTTTCCCTTGGCCTTCGCTGTCCGACTTGTAGATCCTGTCATGCCTGTCCTACGAATGGCCACCGAATTGTCTCGGCGTGTGTTGTGGCCAAACTTCAAGGCGGAACCGCACCTTGAAATAAGCGACCTCGAGCGCGCCATCGAGCTGTCGACAGGAGACGCCAACCTGGTTGATCAGGAAAAAGCGGCACTCCGCAATATCATTCTGTTAAGCGACATCCAAGTCGATGAATGGATGCGACCGCGAAATCAATTCCAGACATTTTACCCACCGGTGAGCAGGTCTGACTTGGGCGGGGCCGTTCCTCCCGGTGGCTACATGCTGGTTGGAGACCCGGTGACTCACGAAGTCACCTCAGCTCTCCACCTGGAGAACGCGGCAACACTGCCGGAAAACGAAATCGAGAGCCTCGCCAAAGAAGTGGTCTATGTTCCCTGGTGTTCAAGTGTGGCCGATGTCCTACAACGCATGCGATCCGGCCGTTACGAAGTTGCCGCCATCATCAACGAGTATGGAGAGACCATCGGCGTAGTGACTCAGGAAGATGTCCTGGATACCGTTTTTGATTACTTGCCGAGTCGTTCGAAACTGCTCATGGACCAAAAGCCGATTCACAATCTCGGCCCCCAAAAATGGCTTATCGCGGGAGTCACCAGTTTGCGCCATCTCGCTCGATACTTGGGCCAGGAACTGCCAGCAAGCAAGAACGTTACCGTCGCCGGTGTCTTGCAAGAGCAATTAGGGCGATTGGTCCAAGAGGGCGACGTCTGCCACTGGGGACCGTTCCGCTTGATCGTTCTGGAAGTGCCTCATCGAGGCCACATGCTGATTGAGATGCATCTGGTCTCCGATACGCGAAGGGAGCCAACACCGTGATGCCGTTCGCCCTGTTCACCGTGGGACTATTCCTTAGCGCGTTCTTTAGCGGGTCGGAAACTGGATTCTACCGCGTCCCGAGAGCACGGCTGTTGCTGGACAGCAGAGGTGGCGATCCGGTAGCTCGTGGCCTGTTCTGGCTTTCCAATAACCCCACGCTTTTTGTGGCGACGACACTGATTGGCAATAACCTGGCCAACTACCTTGTCTCGCTGGCAATCGTCTTGGCCACTGCGCAATTTTCCATCGGGGATCCGACCATCTCCAGGACCATTGCACCTGTGATTTTGGCCCCGATTGTATTTGTGTACGGCGAGTTGCTACCAAAGAACCTCTTCTTCCGAGCGCCCTATCGGCTATTGCACAGCGGCGGCCCGTTGTTTTTTTCCTTCGGGATCTTGTTCGCGCCCATCTCGGCCATACTCTGGCTATTGGGCCGCGGTCTCGAGTCGCTAGTCGGCCAGGCGCCGCTGCGACTGAAACGGTCTCTCGCTAGGAATGAGCTCCGTCAGATCATGCAGGATGGCCAAGATGCGGGCGTCTTGCGCCCAGCCCAGCGAGACTTGGCGCATAACTTGATTTCCATGACTCACTTGCCGATCAAGAGACTCTGTCAGCCCTCAAATAGAACCCCCTGGATTGCCAGCGATGCCAGCCTGCAGCAGGCTCGCCGCATGGCGACGCGTCACCGAGTCGCCTACCTACCCGTTCGACTCTCTTCAGACGGTCCATTCATCGGGTACGTCCGTAGCGTGGACCTGCATCTCGACGATGCGGCTCCGGCAAGCAAAATGCGGGAGCTTCCTTCATTGCCGGATGACCTACCTTTTGTCAAAGCACTGTTGCGGATGAAATCGACAGGCGAAGAAATCGTCATGGTGGTCAATGTGCTGGACCAGAATGTTGCTGGATTCCTAATCGCCGATGAACTAGTGAAGCCACTATTTCGCACGAGCTAGCCGCGACATTCTCGCGACAGTTCGCAAATAGTGAACTTCCAGTGAGACGGAAAACCGTACCTTCCTCACAACTGGCGCAATCGATACCCTCTCTCACGGCTGACACAGTGAGCTCGTTGTAATCCTGGACGACCGCGTTTTGGAAACGTAGTTTTCCAGGGGCACTAACTTCAGGGTCCCAATCATTGGAGAATGCAAACATGGCAACATTTGGTACCAGTAGTCAAAATGACTTTCTTGATCGACGGAATGTGAATATCGCAGCTCCCGTTGGCGAACGACGTCAATTCAGCGACAGCCACAGCGACCTTTCTCCACCGGCCCGCGAATTGGCACTGTCAATCGACGGTTACAAACTTGAGCATGGACGGCGGTTCGTGACACACGAAGAGCTGTTGTCCGTTATCCTCTCGCTCGGATATACGAAATCTGAGGATGGGGAATAACCTCGACGAAAGGCGAGGGAGATGCTGGAATCTACTTCAGCCCTCGCTTACGCTTCGGGTTACCTATTTTCAGATAGACACTAACGCCGCTGAGGCCCTCGGGTAGCCAGACGACGTTGGTTTGATTCAATCTGCGCTAGCAACCTTTTTAGCGCTACATTCTCCGGATCAATGACCAGACCGTCTCGGGTCACTGTTGCCGCCGCAGCGAACTTACCCTCCAACATCTGCGTCTCGCCGATCAGAAACAACAACTCGGTATTCTCTGGTGCATGAGCAAGTGCTTTCGAGAAACTCCTGGTCGCCTCGTGGTACCGTTGCAACGACTTCTGTGCTAGCCCTTTGAGATAATTCACTTGATGGACGGTCTCAGCAGGCAAGTCACGTTCAAGGATCGACTCGAGGGTCGCCAAAGCGCGGCGAGGCCGGTTCTTGATGCGGTAGATCTCGGCTGAAGCGAGTTGTACCTCAATGTAGTTGGGTCGCTGGGCGAGCGCTCGATGATAGTTCGCCAATGCAGCATCGTATTTTTTTCGCCGAAGCTGAATGTCCCCGAACAGATGTCGTCCTTCTGGAAACCGCCAGTCGATTTCGATCGCCGCAAGGGCCCATTTTTCCGCGTTGTCTAATTGACCGTCGTCGAAGTACATTCTTCCCAACTCAATATAAAGTTGAGGATCGTCGCGGAGTAACTCAGTCGCTTCGACCATTTCGGCGATCGCTTCCTCTCGCTGTGACAGTTGCCAGAGAGCGCGGGCAAGATGATATCGGGTTCTCGCGTCGTTGGGATCTCGGTCCAACGCAGCGGTAAAGAGTTGAGTAGCCAATTGCCACTCACCATCGTGAGCCGCGTCAATGCCGCTCAGAGTCAATTGGCGTGCGTCCTGGACTTTCTGCTGATGACGCTTGCCCCAAACCGAGAGGCAACCGCTGCATTCCACAGCGGCGATGAGAATCAGCAGCTGGGCAAGATAACGGCACATGGACCTGTCCGTTGAAAGAGCGGGCCGAGACGAATGGACCGGGAAGAGTAGTGGAAATCGCCCTGATAAACAATGCCGATTCCAGCGACCCACCGCCAGCGGTCATTGACGTTGAACCCCAACGCCATTTGCCGTCACCAAGCTCAACAACATGGCGAGAAAAACCTGTCGCAGCTGATCGGACTCGCGATCTTCGGCCTGCCACATCGAGAGAATGATCCCCTCGTCATGACAAAAACATCTCAACTGCACTTGGACAATGAAATCCAATACGCTGAACGAAACGTCGTAACCGCTAGCCACCGGGCCTCCCGCGACTAACTCGCCAGCGTACGGCACCAACTCCATGCCACGGTCCTCATATTCGTCGCGAAGCGATCGAACAGCCTCATCGAGAACGCTTTCGGCGGATGCATCGGGATAAATGTGCAGCGAAAGGAATGCTCCACTCGGCGATTCGGCCATGATCTCCTTCGGATAGCCGGCACAGGCCTCATGGATCTTCCAGTTTTCTGGGTAAGCGAACTCCAGCCCATTCGCGTTGTAATGCCCAATCACTTGGCGGTATCCTCGTACAGTGGCAGATGTCGATAGGGAACTTCGAGCGACAGCAAATTCATGGTGGTGACGTAAAGTCGTCCACCTTGACCTGCCCAGCGATCAGGCACCGGCTTGAGCGGATCCCAACTTCCCGCGTTGGCACCCCGTTTTATCTGCGTGCCAACCAACATCGGTTGCAGATGATCATTCCAGGTCTGCCAATAGTCACCGCCCAAATGGAACATGACCTGCGTCGCGTAGTACCAATAATAGGTATCGCGAGTTCGTTCATTAAGGGGCTGAGAAGCATTTCCCATCGCAGGCGGATGTTTCGCAAGGTAATCTCCACCACTCTTCATTCCCGCACTGCGACGATCCCAGTCCAAGTAAAGCTGCATTAACAACCCAACCGCCGTCATGGTGGTGGATGTTTTTCGTCCGTGAACCCGTTTCGCATCGTCGTCTGCGAAAGGGTTGTAGCGGAATAGATGTGGCTCGGTCTCCGAAACTCTCGCCCGCTTAAGCCAGCCGGCGACATGAGCGTAGGTTTCGTCGGGAACATCCAGACCCGCGAGCTCACCGCTCTTGAGCGCCATCAGCATCCAACCGGTTACGGATGTATCTGGCCCCATGCCGACCGTGTACCGCCAACCACCGTAGGACTCGTCGCCCGATCGAATAATCGTCTGGGTATCTACGATAAAGTCCAAGCACTTCTGGGCCGGTTCGCGCAACCATGGATCCTGTGTCATTCCGTAGGCTTCGCAGAGGGCAATCGCGGCGATCCCATGGCTATAATACTCGGCATACGAGTTGGCATCGGAGTTTCCCAAGACAAAAAGTCCGCCGTCATCTCGTTGGTTACTGACGAGAAACCGCAGGGCACCGCGGACGTGTTGCTCGTACTTGTAGTCGAGGTGATGATAACCAGCACCCTGAAACGCAAGGAGGGACAAGCCAGTTGCCGCAGTGTCCGACACCATGGCTGGTTCGTCGTCGCCATAACCGGCGAGCGTCCAACGTCCATCGGACTGTTGTTGACCTGCCAAGAACCCGAGCCCCAACTCGATCGTGCTATTGGTTAGCGGGCCGGATGATGCCTGGGGCTGCGTTGAGTTGCGGAGTCGCATTCGGTCGCGAAACGCATCGGTTGCCATTGCCGCGGCCATGCTAATCTGTGGTCGGCCGCCCGTCGTCGTGCGGACGAATCGTGGGCCGGTTGTGGAAAACAACTCACTCTCGTTGCGAGCATCGCGCCGCACGCTGCCCACCTGTGATGCCGGACGTCGACCAATGCCTCCCACACCCTCCATCGCCGCCACTTGCACATTCACCGGCCGTTCACTGCCAGGTTGCAAAGCGACGCGATTTTGAGAACCAGTGATATTCGGTGTCAACTGGGAGTTCGGGCCGGCGCCAGTTCGGCCACCCCCCTGCCCTTCAGGCGAAAGAACATTCGTCCGTCTTCCCTCAGAGCCGCCGGCGAGACGAGTTGTGGTTCGGTCGGCGCGGCGGATGGCCACCTTGTCGAGACCGGTGAATTGTTCTGTTTCGTTCGTTGGACCGCCACCGTTTGGCGTGCCAGCAGCGATATCATCGACGACTGTGACCATTTGCGCTATTGGCTGTGGGCCGCGAGCCGCACGGTTGTTCCGAGCCACGCTCCCGCCGCCAAGTTGTGGACGACCCAGCGCTTCGTCGACCGATTCTCCACGCCGGCGAATGACTGGCCCCGGCGCGACCGCCACATTATCGGTCATCGGAGCATTCCTTCGGTCGGCAGTTCCCACCGTACTGGCTACGTCTGTCCGCTCGACGTTGGCCACCGCCTCACCGGTACTCGGCTGGCCACTCGATGATTCGGCCGTTCCGACAGTGACCGCAACGATGTCAGCGGTGGGATTCAGACTGGGTGATCGGCGACTGGCCGCGGCCTTCGGTGTCGAATTGCCGGCCATTGAATCCGCAGGGTCCGACTGAATGCCGGTGGCCTTAGGTAGTGCCAACGCGGCAAATACATCCGCCACGCTGACTTCTGTCGATGGGCCAACACGGTCAGCTAGAGCGATTTCGCCGCTTACACCAGTCTGGGCGCCCGGGTCTGCTCGACGGGGTCCGACGGCGACAGACGAAGCGTCAATCGCCCGCGGTCGGCCACCTCCGTCACCCGGATTGGCAGCGACTGAGGCGGCGGGGAGTTCGGCCATGATCGACACTCGCGGCACGCCGCCCGGCGAACGCTGCGTCGGATTGTTTTGCGTTAGTTGCTGTGCCAGATCGGGTTGGCCGCCGCCAGATGCCCGCTGTCCGTTCTGAAATTCGGACGTGATGCGAGTCGGACCCCGATCGACCGACAAGTCTCCCTTATCCACCGACAAATCAGCTTGATTCGAATTGGCCCGACTGCGTTCCATGGCCGCACCGGCCGCCGCCGCGAGTGGTTCAGAATCAACTCGACTCGTCGTCGGACCATCGACTAGAACCGCCTGGTTTGCGTCATTGAGTTGAGGTCGATCCACGCGATTCGTTGCCACTCGCGCATCCTGACCTGAGCTGAGTGTTGGAAGATCAGATGGGTTAGCCGTCTCCTCAGGACGTCTAGCCGCTCCGGACGCGACCGGTGACGGGCGTTCTGGACCGGGCAATTCACTACGCATGTTGCGAGAAATGCCCGCTCCTGCTTCGCCGAATTCTCCTCGGTTCAGCGCGACGATCTGTGGTTGCGAGTTCGGTGCGTTCGCTCCAGGAGTCTCGACGAACGCGGGCGACTCAATCATGGCCGGGCTCTGTAGGTCGGCAACATTTGCCGCACGCCGCGGAGTGCGGTTGGGCACTTGATTCGGTTGGAGCGTCAGCTCGGGAGAGGCAACGTCACGGCGGGACACTTGACGGGCCAACGCGGCCATGTTGTCGAATTGAGCAGTGTCTGAATTCTGCTGACGCCGAGTCGACTCGCGAGTTGCAACCGTCTGACGTGCGACGGTCGAATCTGTCGGCCTCAGCCCCTCGCGAGACGCCGATTCGGAACTTGCCATCGCTTCGGTGGAGAGCGGATTGGCGATGGTCGAGATGCTGGGTGCCGCCGACAAATCTCGAGCAATCTTCCCGGCTGAAGGAGTCTCGATCGACCGCTCCGACTGTACTAAACGCAGGGGCTGCTTTGATTCGGCGGGCGACGCATCTGGAGGCGTCACCATCTCACGTTGCTGATCCGAACTCGAATTATCACTCTTGGCCAATGCTGATTCGCTGGGCTGCGTGGTAGGCGCATTGTCGCTAGGTGGTGCCTGGTCGACCGAGTCGGCCTGGGCGTTCAATGTCAATCGTCGCATATCGTTCGAGCGAGGAATTGGTGTCGCCGCTACGACGGCTTCTGGTTCCGACGTGTGCTCTCGCGGACGGGCCTTGG
>DUDC01000352.1 GCA_012959465.1 Planctomycetaceae bacterium | reverse complement strand
CCAGCGGGGCCAAGGTCGCGTTGATTTCGCGCGAGCTCTCGATCGAACTGTACGGCAACGACACGCCGCGCGAGCAATCGATCCGCCTCTTCGACCTGCGCTTCCCGATCGTGGGCGTCTACCGCGAGGCGGTCGAGAGCGCCGCTGCGCGTCGTGTCGTCGGGTCCAAAGTGCACAGGCGTGTTCTGCTATTGCGAGAACTGAAGGGTTCATTGAAGCCGATATGCCCATTGCCGCCGATTCCCAGCAACATTACGTCGATGCCGCCGGCATCCTGAATCTTGCGTTCGAACGAAACACAATATGCATCGATGGCATCGCTGCCGACCGTTCCGTCGGGGGCGTGAATGTTCTCGGGTGGAATGTTGACATGGTTGAACAGTTGCTCGTGCATCCAGCGGTGGTAGCTTTGCAACTTGTCTCGACTTATCCCGAAGTACTCGTCCAAGTTAAAACAAACGACGCGGGAAAAATCGAGGCCCTGTTTATGGAGGCGAATCAACTCACGGTAGGCACCAACCGGCGTCGAGCCGGTCGGCAACCCGAGGACTGCATTTTGCCCAAACGCATTCCGTTCTCGGATCACTCCGGCAATGATGTTAGCTACGTGTCGGGCAAGATCATTACCATTGTCAAACACGTAGGTAGGCAGTCGTGTCCCATAGACCTGGAGGGGTGTCGCAGTGACGTTCATCTCCGAAGTTCTGCTAGAGGTTACCGTTCTTGTCCGTTGGAGTCTGGCTTTCAGCCAGAACAATCAGGTTATCGCGATGCATGACCTCCTGATAGGGCCGGTGCCCCAACACGCTGGAAATCTGGTCTGAATGCAGGCCGCGAATTCGCACAAGTTCGGTTGATTCATAGTTTGTCAGTCCGCGGGCAACTTCAGAACCGTCGGGCCCGACGACCGAAACCACGTCACCTTTGTCAAAGTCTCCAACCGAGTCCACGATTCCCACAGCAAGCAACGACCGCCCCTGCCCAACTAACGCATGACGGGCCCCATCGTCGATAAGGATTCGCCCACGTGGCTGCACGGAAAAAACCCGCCACCGTTTAAGGGACGGCACAATCTTGCCTTTGGCTAAAAACAGTGTGCCGATCTCCACTCCGGCGAGGATTTGATTGAGAACGTCCGGTTGACGACCACTGGCGACGATCACGTTGCCCCCCGCGGCGGTGACTTGTCGCGCCGCCTCCAATTTGCTGCCCATTCCGCCGATTCCAGTCCCACGTTTACTCACCACCAAGTCTTCGATCTCGCGACTCACCGATTCCACGGTCGAGACAATCTGCGAGTCGGCTGCATCTGGATCTCCGTCGTAGAGGCCTTCCACATCGGAGAGAATGATCAGCAGTGTGCCCCGAAACGCGTTGGCAACTTGCGCTGCCAGGTGGTCATTGTCCCCAAAAGTCGCCATCAACTCATCGACTGCCACGGTGTCATTCTCGTTGATCACCGGAACTGCTTGCATGTGAAAGAGGGCGTTGATCGTGTTGCGAAAATTCAGGTACCGCTCGCGTTGGTCCAGGTCTGCGGCGATCAGCAGTACCTGGGCGGCGTGGCGACCATGACGACGAAAAACACGTTCATAGGTTTCGACGAGCCGCGCCTGACCGATGGCAGCGATCGCCTGCAATTGCGCGACGTCCACCGGCCGCTGCTCCCACCCCAATTGCCGCATTCCAGCGCCCACTGCCCCGGAACTCACCAGCGCCACGCGCTTGCCGAGGCCGTGAAATGCGTGAATTTCCTCGGCTAGTTTCGCGATACGATCTTCGTCTAATCCGCCATTTTCACCAGCAACAACACTTGTGCCCACCTTGATGACAATCGTCTCGGCCGAATTTATGATCTCTTGCCGAACAAGAGACCGCGGTGTCGTTCCCATAGCACGAAAATTACCCAACGTGTTGTTGGCAGGCAAAAAAATACCCACAGCAGAACATTCAAGACCGGGGCCACACGCCCCAGCAACACCTATTGTCGGCAAAACGCCGCGATTCTCCTACCCCCCGCAACAACTATTGGCGAAAACAGGGCTCGTGAAAACTCGCACCGTGGGTTGAAAAAAAGTTAGCCAGACACCAGGATACCCACAGAGCGATCAGGCCGTTGGCCTCCCCCATTTTCTGCCCCTCATGACGTGCAAATTCAATTACGGGATCAGATGAGCGAACTCCACCATGAATGCGGCATCGCCGCCATCTACCATCTTCCTGCCGACGATGTCAGCCCGCTCTGTCCGACAGGTGATCCGGAACAGATTTCGCGGTTATTACCTCGCATGCTGCAGGATATCCAGAACCGTGGTCAATTGGCGGCGGGCATGACGAGCTATAACCCAGAACGGCAGCAGTTGATCGACACGTACAAGGACGTTGGCGTCGTCAGCGAGGTCTTCCGTTTGGCTCATCGGCAAAAAGCGGAGAGTTTGATGCGAGAATACGCAGGGCGAGCGGCCATTGGGCACGTACGCTACGCGACTTGTGGCCAGGATGACCGCAGCTACGCCCAGCCGTTTGAGCGACATCACATCGAGAAGCGCAAGTGGTTTAGCTTTGCCTTCAATGGGCAACTGGCCAATTATGGCGAACTTCGCGACCGATTGCTGGGCGAGGACGACCACCATCTGGCTCGGGAAACGGACACCGAGATCATCATGCACGAGATCAGCCGTGAAATGTCGGGAGATCGCCGGCCCACGTTGATCGAAGTCATGCGAAATATCAGCCGCCGCTTTGACGGAGCCTTCACGCTGGTCCTGCTGAATGCCCACGGACAGATGCTCGTGGCCCGCGACCCGCTCGGAATCAAGCCACTCTGCTATGCCATTCAGGGTCCGTTGTTTGCTGCGGCCAGCGAGAGCGTTGCCTTGCTGAACCTAGGATTTGACCAAGCCAACATCAAATCGCTAGAACCGGGTTGGGCTATCTCAATCGAACGCAGCGGCGAGCTATCGATTGAACAATACGCGGACGCAAAGACGAAAGCCCACTGCTTCTTTGAGTGGATCTATTTCGCCAACGTTGCCAGTACGCTCGATAATCAGAGTGTTTATCTTTCGCGAACTGCGTTGGGTGTCGAACTCGCCGAACTGGAGCGAAAGTTGGGAGAGGTCCCACTCGGCGAAGATTGCATCGTGGTACCGGTACCTGACACCAGCAAGGCGGCTGCAGATGCGATGGCCTACGAACTGGGCATACCGTCAAGGGAAGGCCTGATTCGCAATCGATATTCCGGACGGACGTTCATCGAGGGTGGTGCGGACCGCGCGATGAAAGCAGCCACGAAATACACACCGCTGGTAGAGGTCCTGGAGGGAAAACGTGTCTTCTTGGTAGAAGACTCCATCGTCCGTTCAACCACGATGAAAGTGCTGCTGGATCGTATCCGCGAAATCGGCATGGCAAAAGAAATTCATGTACGCGTCGCTTGCCCGCCCATCATCGCCCCGTGCTTCTACGGGATCGATATGTCCCGCGTCAGCGAGCTCTTTGCGCCGAAATTCCTGCGTGACGGACTGCTGACCGACGAGGTGCAAGAAGAAATGGCGAGATCACTAGGCGCAGATTCGCTGCGTTATTTGCCTGTCGACGCGATTGCTCGGGCAGTCGGATTTGACAAGAAAGACCTCTGCCAAGCCTGCATTACGGGACAGTATCCAACGCCTCATGGTCAACGCCTCTACCAGATCGCCCTCGCCGAAAAAAAAATCAAGGACGGCGCACGTACGTACGAAGCGATCGAAGTTCGCTGATTTTCGCGCCGCGCCGCATGAATCGCTCTCGCACGAACTTCGAACATCGTCGGCTTCGTAAACCAGGGCGCGAGGTTGGCCGTTCCTGGCATGACCAACGTCGACCGGAATTCACGCGCTCACCTTCAACTGCGAGGCCTGGTTGAGGCGGTTGTACAGTGTTTTTAGACTGATTCCCAACTCGGCAGCCGCCGCCTGTTTGTTTCCGTCATGTCTTTCGATCGATGCGTAGATTGCTTGCATCTCAATTTCTCGGAGCGATATTGGGCGAAGGGGACCTCGCAGTTGTCGCTTGGCAAATCGTTGAGGAAAATGCTCGGGTTCAATGGGAAGTTGATCGCACAATATGGCAGCGTGCTCGATGACGTTGGCAAGTTCGCGAACGTTTCCTGGCCAGACGTGTGCAGTCAAGAATTCCAACGCCCGTTCCGAGAACGTTCGGCCACTCTCTTTAACATTTGGCCGAAACCGCCTCAGCAGGTGGTCAGCAAGCAGTGGAATATCGCTAATGCGTGACCGCAATGGCGGTACTTCGATTTCGAATGTATTGATGCGGAACATCAGATCTTCTCGGAATTCCCCGTCCTCGACCATTTGTGACAGGTCTCGGTTCGTGGCACAGACGACACGCACGTCAACCACAAAGGACTCGTTATCGCCAACCCGACGAATTTCCCCGCACTCCAACACTCGTAGCAGTTTCGCTTGCATGGTCTTGGGTAATTCACCGATTTCATCAAGAAAGACGGTCCCTCCATTGGCCACCTCAAACAGTCCGACTCGGTTTTCGTCGGCCCCCGTGAACGCGCCACGACGGTGCCCAAACAGTTCGCTCTCGATCAGTGATTCGGGAAGCGCACCACAGTTGATCGCCACGAATGGCATGTCGGAACGGTGACTTTGGTCGTGGAACGCTCGAGCTACCAGCTCCTTCCCAGTTCCCGTTTCACCGTGAATCATCACTGTGGAGGGTGTTGGGGCGACCCTCGTGATCATCTTTCGCACACTTCCCATCGCATCGCTGTTACCAACCAAGCGAGTCTGCCCTTCGAGCTTCATGAGTTGGTGTTTCACGGCCAAGTACTGTCGACGCAGTTTCCGGTTTTCGGCCACTTTTTGCAGTAGCGACTTCAATTCGAATAGCCGACAGGGCTTCGTCAGATAATCAAACGCGCCGAATCGAAGCGCCGCCACGGCCGAGTCCACCGAAGACTTGCCGGTTAGCACAATCGCAACGGTCTCAGGTGACATCTCAGCCGCTTTACTCATGACATCGATTCCCGAGATACCGGGCATGTCGATGTCGACCAGCAGGCAGTCGTAGTTGTTCTTTTCTAATGCGGCGAGGGCCGTTTCCCCGTCCGGGCAAACGGTGACCGTGTGCCCCATCCGTGGCAGCTCCAATTTCATCACTTCTTGCAGCGAATCTTCATCATCTGCAAACAGTACTTTTAGCCCCTTATGCGGCGTGGGCTTGCTCGACTTCTTCGTCATGTTTCACTCGCAAAGGCAGTTCCATGGTAAATTCTGATCCATATCCCGGGCCACGGCTGGTCGCAGCAATGGTGCCGCCATGGTCTTGGATGATCCGGTACGTGATCGACAATCCCAACCCAGTTCCCTGTCCGTCTCGCCGACGCGTGTAGAACGGTTCGAACAAGTGCTCGATCACGTGTGGAGGCATGCCACAACCTTGATCCGTGACCACAAACTTCAGTTCGTCGTCGGTGCAATCAAGCCGCACGTCCACTTCTCCACCCTCGTCAACACTGTCCAACGCATTGGTCAGTAGATTAAGCACGACCTGTTTCATTTCCTGAGGATGAACCTCGGCAATCACGGGCACACTAAGCTGACAGCGAACCGTCTTTTCCCGATACGTCCCGATGTGCGAGACCATATCAACGACACCCTGAACCAGGTCTTTCATATCTGTGGCCACACGTTCGATCGGCCCCAATCGCGAAAAATCTAGTAGCTTCTCAGTAATCTCTTTACAACGAAAAGCTTCTTCCTGAATTCGCCGCAAATACGTCCGTACGACGTGAAACTCGTGGTCGTCATCGCAACCCACTTCTTCGTACAATTCGACAAGACGCGATTCCAAAGACTCGGCGCTCCACGCAATCGATGCCAAAGGGTTGTTAATTTCGTGAGCGACTCCCGCAGCCAAAAAGCCAACGCTTGCCAGCTGTTCGCTGCGGACGACCTCTTGAGTCCGCTGCCTTACTTTGCCGTCTAAGTCATCGCGAATTTCGCGAAACCTCGTAGTCATTCCGTTCATCGCTTGAGCCAACTCGGCCATCTCATCCTGAGTCGACAATTCGATACGGTGATCGAATTCGCCCTTCGCAACTCGCCTGGAATCGCGTACCAGAAAACGGAGGGGGCGAAAAATCGACCAGTTAAAAAACAGCGCCAACCCGACCAATATGGCCACCGCAGACACGCTGCTTACCCAAGCCAGCACGATCCAAGTGCGGTATTTTGACTTGACCTCACTCTGTAGGTAACTCATCCGTCGGTGCAGATAGACCGGAAGTTCACTGACTAGACCGTGCAAGTGGTCAAGTTCTGTAGAGAGCTGGTCCCCTTCAAAATTTTTGAACACCCAGCCGGGATCGCGTTCGTCGACAAGCTTTTGGACTACCTGGAGCGAATCGCGAATCTCTCCCACGGTCCCCAGTTCATCACCCACATCGCCAATCCACACTTCGTCGTTGGCATTTCTTCGCAGCAAGATCTCGTATTCATCGAGTGCACCGTCGATGAGCGACTGGTGGATGGAGAATTCTTGTCGCGCGATTTGAATATCGATCGATTGAGAAGGCTGCGATCTCGCGTCAGCATAGGCGTGACGTAGGCCTTGAACGTGCTGGGTGATTCGGTCAGACGCCGGCATTTCCAGTGCTCGTTGACTAATCACTCGGGCCAAGTGCCGGTAGGCATAGACGCCGCGAAAGCCGTTAATGGACAAGATGGCGACCATCAGAAGCAATAGGACGCCACCAAGTGTCAACTTGTACCGAATCGGCCAACGAGAGAGCATCATGTTCTGCGACCTCCTTGTCGCACGATCCGCGGTCTTCATCCGTGTCGCGGTGTCGCCCAAAACAACAGTTTAACAACTCCTTTTCATTACGAACAAGACGAGTTTTCAGTTCGTCGTCCGCCGACGACCTCAGGTCTGTATCTTTCCTTGTCCTCCCTTTTTATCTCGCCAGCCTTGTCGGCGAATCAGTGTTTCCTCGAGGTCAAAACCCTGGTAAACATGCCACGACTCGTTTAATTCGAACCCACCACAAGCACCATGTAGTCTTCGATGGCGCGAATCACTCGCTACATTGTCAAGGAACTCCTGCTGGTCTTCGGCATTGCCTTGACCGGTATGTCGCTCTTCCTGATCTTGGGTGTCGTTGCGGTAGAGGCCGTTCGAGAGGGCTTAGGCATGACCGCGGTGGTCAGGCTGTTGCCGTACGCATTGCCGGTCGCAATGCGTTTCGCGATTCCCGCCACCATTCTGTTTGCAGTCTGCAGCGTCTACGGGCGGCTTTCGGCCGCCAACGAAATGCTCGCGATCAAGTCATTGGGGATTTCTCCGTCAACGATCATATTTCCCGCCGTCGCGCTCTCCTTCTTGATCAGCATCGGCAACCTGTGGCTTAACGACGTTGCCGTGTCGTGGGGCGAGACAGGCATGAACCGAGTCATCTTGCAGTCGGTCGAACAAATTGCCTACTCAAGGTTGAGGACACACAAGTCGTACAGCAACAGTCATGGACTGGTGATTCGTGTCGACGATGTGCGGGGAAAGAAGTTGATTCGACCCGTGATTTCCTATCCGATCTCGGACGACAGTCGTCCATTGGACATTCTGGCCGACGAAGCGGAGTTGTCTTACGACGAAGAGAAACTCGCATTGGTCGTTTCATTTAAGAACGTGATTTTAGACGGTGACAAAATCAGTGGTCGACTTCCGGGAACGGTGACACAGGAGATACCTCTATGGATCGCGTCCAAGAAGGGCAAACTGTCCAATAGTCCGTCGGGCTATGCCTTGAACCAGTTGCCGGCCGAAACCAGCAAGCAAACGGCCCGAACCCGTGAACTCGAACAACGCGCCGCCACAGCAGCAGCCACGGCCTATCTACTCGGTGAAACCGAGTCTTTCGATGAGCCTGATTGGTCGAATCAAATCGCCAGATTGAACGGCGAACACAGCCGCCTCAATCGGCTCTATACCGAGCCATGGCGGAGGTTTGCGACCGGATTCAGCTGCCTTTTCTTTGTACTCGTTGGAGTTCCCTTGGCGATTCAGGTCAAGACGGCCGATTTTTGGACCACTTTTGCATTGTGCTTCATTCCCATTTTGCTGATCTACTATCCGTTATTGGCCTTTGGCGTCGCTCAGGCAAAATCGGGCGATCTGCCTCCGTACGTCGTCTGGGCTGGCAACGGCTTCATGTTGGTGTGGGGGTTGTTCCTGATGCGACGAGTCATGCGGCACTAAAACACTGAAAAAACGGTCCATTGCAACTCGCCTTCCCTTCGCTAGTCTCGGTCTCTATACTCCCCGCCACGATTTTCTCTGCTGAGAAAAAACGGGGACTGGCGTCAATGAGCCGAAACATAATCTGCATCGCAATTTGCTTAGCGGTCGTCTGTTCCAGCGGCTGCGTCCGCCGCCGCCTCACCGTGCGGACCAATGTGCCCGGCGCGCAGGTAGCGATCGACAACCGAGAAATTGGTGTCACTCCAGTCTCGGTCCCCTTCACTTACTATGGCGGCCGGAATTTTGTGGTCACCAAGGCCGGGTGTCAAACAGTCCGCGCACAACGCGACTTTGGTATCCCTTGGTATGAATTTCCCGTCATTGACTTCTTTGTCGAGAATCTCTGGCCCTACGAAATCCGAGATGACCGCGTGGTCTATTTCGAGCTGATTCCATCTCAACCGACCGACGCTCGCCAATTAGTGAGTCGCGGGGAAGACCTACGGAACCAAGCATCCGCCGGACAGGTAATCGGCCTACCGGTCGATTCCCGATAAATGTCGACGTTTTGGAGTGAGAGAGACCGTGTGAACCAACACGCGATCTCTATCATCTGGCAAAACACAGACTGTACTGTCGGCCCGATCTGTGCGATGAATCGGTGTTCGCTATCGTCGAAAACCGACCGTGGTGGATTCGTATGCACCGTCGATTTGCGGTACCGTTTCGCGGTGCGCGGCGTTGGTTGCTTTTTCTGCTAGGTGTTCGCTCGACGCTGGGCAATGGCAAGAGAGGATTCATGCCCGAGCAGGCATTTCGCAAATAACTCAGGTAGATCCCCATTCGGGTGTCCGTCGTCGTCTTCGCCGCGCCGAGGGCCCAAAAAACGCCGTGGATCCTCTGGTTCTGCCTTGGAGTGCGCTCAACAGCACAGGGCCGCCATTGGCAAGAAAAATCTTCTCCCAAAATAACCGGCATAACCAGAAAAGAT
>DUDC01000351.1 GCA_012959465.1 Planctomycetaceae bacterium | reverse complement strand
GCATGATGGTGGCCGTTGTGGCGACCGGTCAAACGGACGTAGACAAACCGGCCGCGACGGAGACGATGGTGGAACCGCCGGCCGACGGCAATTCACCCTCCGTGATTCGCTGGCGAAAGTATGGTGATAAACTCACCAAAGAGGATTTGGCTGGACCCGTTCCACAGGAACGGCCGACGGCCAGTGTGCCCGTCCTGGCGTACGTCGACGTTACGATCCGATACGAGTTCAAGGCAAAGTTCACTCAACAGGATCAGCAGGTGACCGCCACGTTGACAGAGATCAAGATTTACTCGGCGGTCGACCGACAAGTTTCATGGCTCTACGGCGTAGCTGCCACCCAATTACTGGACCATTTGCAGGGCCACTTCGATTTGGTTGAAATCGAAACTCGCAAGGCGAGGACGTCGCTGC
The DNA here is from genome assembly GCA_012959465.1 of Planctomycetaceae bacterium. Classification (GTDB taxonomy): domain Bacteria; phylum Planctomycetota; class Planctomycetia; order Pirellulales; family Pirellulaceae; genus UWMA-0346. Next base: position 8,884 of record DUDC01000351.1, on the reverse strand, counting down.
AGACACGATTGAGTGGCTCGCTGATTACGGGAGAGGGTCGAGACCGAGACGGCGCTTTGGACGATTTAAGATCGAATATCGAGAAGAACCTGCAATCCTTCAAGGACCGAGCGGGCAAGGAGCGAGATCGCTACGAGCAAGTGACTCGTTTCGGCACGAGGCGTGACAAACTGCGAATCGAGCGCCGAAAGCATGGGCGGGCCTTACACGTAAAAAAAACGTCCGATTAGGGTGGGGGTGCAGGGTCGAGGGTGAGCAAGATGGGGCGACTATTCGTCACCACAGCGGACAACGAGGTTTTTGCCGCAAAATAGGTGGTTTTCCGCTAGGTTAGGGCTCGGTTTTCTGGCCGGAACCTCTTCCCGTGCCGATTAGAAACGGGTACACTTGGCCGTTTCCACTCGACCCTCTGTAGTTAGCCAGAAGACAACGATGCCCAAGCAAAAAACGCACAAAGGCACCAAGAAGCGATTCCGCTTAACGGCCAAAGGGAAGGCTCGGCACCGGCATGCCGGTACGAGTCACCTTCAAGCTCGGATGTCCTCGAAGCGGAAGCGTAAATTACGTGGTACGACGAGTGTGGCCGTCTGCATGGAGCCATCGATTCGCGAGGCCTTGAACGGCAACAGCAATTAGTTGAGGGTCCGGAAGACGTTGAGGCAAGAGGTAGAGGTAGAGGGCAAGGGCAAGGGCAAGCAGTCGACAGCTCAATGAGGCGGTCGACAGTGCACGGGCGGTTGAACGCTTTCCTGGGGGAAAGGGCCTTGTTGCACCTAATGACGACAGGAATTTCGAAATGCGTACTACCAAGGGTTCAGCTCGTAACAAGGCCAAGAAGCGGCTGTTCAGGAAGACGAAGGGCTACGTCGGCGGGCGTGGCAATTTACTACGCAGCGCGAAAGAGACATTACTACGGGCGGGTGTTTACTCTTTTCGCGACCGGCGAGTCAAGAAACGAGAATTCCGCCGATTGTGGATCATTCGGATCAATGCGGCGGTCCGGGAGCGGGGCATGCGGTACAGCGTGTTCATCAACGGCTTGCACAAGGCCGAAATCGAATTGGACCGGCGAACATTGTCCGAGTTAGCCATTCACGACGCGGCGGCATTCGACGCGGTCGTAGAAGAGGTCAAGCAAGCCCTAGCCGCCTAAATCGTTAGTTGAATCAGAGTGCAGAGAGATTGGCAGCTTGCAGCCGCCGATCTCTCTTGTCGTATAGATCGACAACATTCATTCTAGTGACACAGATCGTACGGCAGCCTGCCTACGACGACACCACAGAAGAGGATCGAACGAGTTTCGAGGAACGATGGCCCTGTCAGAATTCTTGCAAGAGTTGGACGCGTTGAAATCCGACGCGTCACAACGGTTTGAGGAAGCTTCGACTCAAGAGGGCTTGGAGTCGGCCCGCGTCGAGTTTATGGGGGCCAAGCAAGGAAAGTTGAAGGCGACCCAAAAACAGATGGGCACCGTCGACAAGGCCGACAAGCCGATGGCTGGCAAGAAGCTAAACGAGGTGAAGTCGGCGATCGATTCGGCATTCGAGGCCGCTCAGAGCCGCCTCCAGGCCGGAGCAGGCGGCGGAGCCGATTCCGCCAAGGGTCCGCGCTTCGATGTCACCGTTCCCGGTGCGACCGTTCAACTGGGTCGCTTACACCCGATCACACAGACGATCGAAGAGTTGAAAGACATCATGGGCCGGCTCGGCTTTTCCGTTGTTGAAGGGCCGGAGATCGAGGACGTTTGGCACAATTTCGAAGCGCTGAACATTTCGCCCGAGCATCCGGCCCGCGACCCGCTGGACAATTTCTACATCGGTCTTGCCCAAGCGACGAACAACGAACCGCGGCTGCTAAGAAGTCAGACCAGCACAGTTCAAATACGAGTGATGGAGAAGACCAAGCCCCCAATCCGCATTATCTCGTTGGGGCGAGTTTACCGACCGGACGAGGTCGACGCGACGCACTATCCGATGTTCCACCAAATGGAAGGCTTGCTGATCGACCAGCGGGTGACGATGTCTGACCTGAAGAGTGTTCTGCGGCTGTTCGCCACCAGTTACCTGGGCGGCGACGTGCACATTCGCTTCCGGCCATCGTTCTTCCCGTTCACCGAGCCGAGTGTTGAGGCGGACTATTATTGGGACGGCCGATGGGTCGAGTTTGGTGGTGCAGGAATGGTGGATCCCGCCGTCCTCACCGCGGTTGGTTACGATCCGGAACAGGTGACGGGGTTCGCCTTTGGATTGGGAATCGAGCGATTGTGCATGATGCGACACAACATCAGGGATATTCGACATTTGTTCAACAACGACACGCGATTCCTATCGCAGTTTTAGGCCCGTCGCGAGCATCTTCACGAACCCCCATTCTTATTTCTCGACGGAGCACTAGCACATGTTGGTTTCACGGGATTGGCTCACCGATTATGTCGACTTGGGCATGCCGACGGATGAGCTGACGGACCGCTTGGCCATGTCCGGTTTGAACCACGAGGGGACAGAGATGGTCGGCGACGACCCGTCTATCGACCTGGAGGTGACCAGCAATCGAGGGGATTGTCTCGGCCACATCGGCGTGGCGCGAGAAATCTCCGTGCTGTGGGAACAGAAGCTGCAGATTCCTGAGGCCGAGCCGACCGTGTTGGCCGAATCGGTATCGAATCGAGTTCGCGTGACGATCGACTGTCCGGACTTGTGTCCACGGTACACGGCGAGATTGGTTCGTGGTGTCAAGGTCGGCCCGAGCCCGGACTGGATGATCCGTCGACTGATGGTGGCCGGCATTGAATCGGTGAATAACATCGTTGACGTGACCAACTATGTGATGTTGGAATGTGGACAACCGCTCCATGCATTCGACTTCGCCAAACTTGCAGGCGGGCAGATCGTGGTCCGCAACGCGCGACAGGGCGAAACACTGGAAGCGATCGACCACCGTTCCTATCCATTGACCGAGTCAATGTGTGTTATCGCGGATTCAAAGAGTGCCGTCGCCATCGCCGGTGTGATGGGCGGTGCGGCCACAGAAATCTCAGGCGAGACTACCGACGTATTGATCGAGGTAGCAGAGTTCCAGCAGATCTCGGCCCGCAACACGGCGCGACAGCTGAAGTTGCACAGCCCATCTTCGTACCGTTTCGAGCGGGGCGTCGATTCTCATAACGTCGATTGGGCCAGTCGCCGATGTGCCGACTTGATGGTCCAAGTCGCGGGTGGCGAACTCTATGCGGGAGTTGTCGACGAAGGACGTCCGCCGCAACCATTGGCTCAAATAGAATTGCGTTACTCGCAAATCGACCGTTTGATCGGCATCAACATTCCAACGGATGAAATAGAGCGGATTCTCGGTGGGTTGGGATGCTCGGTGGTCGCCTCGGATAAGACGTCGATAACGGTTGTTGCACCGAGTTGGCGGCGCGACTTGACACGCGAAGTCGACCTCATTGAAGAGGTGACTCGAGTTTACGGGTACGACAAGATCCCCGAGGACGCGGCGGTACCGATGAGTCCGTCGGCCAAACGCAACGAGGATCGGGTGTTGGCTGTCGTTCGCAACGTACTGACGGCATCTGGATTCTTCGAGGTCATTACGGCCAGTGCGGTCGTTGAGCGTTGGTCGACCGTTGTGTCACCATGGACGGACGAGGAAGCCATTCAAATCGGCACGGCGATGCTAAAAGGCTCGCATTGTTTGCGGCGTACGCTGATTCCCAGTCTCATGGGAATCCGGTCATTCAATGAGCGGCAGGGGAATCAGGCAGTATCCGTCTTTGAAACGGCACATGTCTATTTGCCACGTGGCTCTGAATTGCCCAAAGAACAGCGCAACGTCGGCATGTTGTGCGACGCGTCGTTCGAGCAGTTGAAGGGCGTGGTCGAGTCGATCATAGAGCTTCTGCACATCGGGACCGACATTCGGACAGAATCCTATGAAAACGCGTTCTTTGAAGCGGGCCGATCCGCAACGTTGTATTTGGGCGAACAGTTGCTCGGATTTATCGGAATCGTCGCAGCAAAACCTGCCAAAGTCGTGGGCGTTCGCTCGGCGATCGCGATTGCCGAGCTGGACTTGGACGTCCTGCAAACGCATTGCACCCTGGTTCCTCGACACGTCGCCCACAGCACTCAGCCTGCTATCACTCAAGATGTCAACATGATCGTCGACGAATCGGTTTCCTGGGCCAGCATTCGCGATGCGGCGACCAGCGTCGCCGGCGAGACGTTAGATGGAATCGAATACCGCGAAACCTACCGCGATGTGAAACAGGATGGCGAGGGAAAAAAACGCATCTTGTTCACCATTACCATGCGGGCCGAGGATCGCACACTGACTATGGATGAGGCGAACGCAGTGCGAGATCGGTCGGTCGCGAATATCGAATCGACCCTCGGCGGAAAGCACGTCCAGTGACGTTTGCAACCGGTAAATAAGCGGCCCATCGGGCTGGGATTCGATTGCCACTTTGGAATGGTCATTGGCGGTTAATGGCTGGGTATTGGTCAACACCTTGGTTGGTCGACTGGTCGGTGAACGTCTACTGCGTTAGCCCACTACTGGCGGACTAAACCAAGACCAACGCTAATCATTCGCAGTCACAATCCAGTCTACGAACGATGCATGTGCTGGCTGTCACAACGGCGTTTGACAGGCTGAACGGACTTGTGCGGTACGGTGAGCCCGTTGGGCTGGGCTAGATAAACGCAACGGGGCATTGCCTCTTCGTTGCCAGTGCATTCCAACAGTCGGGCGAAGGGGCAGTTCCTCTGCCCCCTCGCGCGGAGAGACCGTTGGCAGTCCTGTTAATCCACTTCTCCTCGCATAAGCGATTCTTCGGAAAAGTGTTGTTCAACGACTTTACCGAACTCTTCGAGTCCTCGCCGTTGTCCGAACTGGTGCCAAGGACTGACGTGCTGCAACTCGGGCATCACTTCGACCAGTTGGTCGACGAGCATCTGCGCCATCCGTTTGATTCCCGGTTCCTTACTCTGTTGCAAGATCGCCGCGACGGTTTTCATTAATCGCACCAAACGAGCTCGCTCCAAAACCGGGCGCGACAGACAGCCATCAGATTCCTCTAGCAACTCGGCGATGGGGACGCCGAGAGCTTCTTGCCATTGCTGCAACACACTCAAAGTCAAGTCGGAGGATTCATCCTCCTGGTGTCGTAACGTGCGTACGTCCGTGCCCGTTTGTCGAGCAATACTACGGAGTGATACGCCTTGTTGTATGCGCACCATGCGCACACGATGGTATCGAGGTCGCGAATCCCTGCCGGCGCTCGAACCACCACCAATCATCGGAACATTCGCTCTAGAATGCGAATCCAGGTCGACGGTGGCCATAGCCGGTGCCTCCTCAAAAAAAGCACTCGCATACCGCCAGGATCCAAAGATCCCGCTGATCGGCGGCATGTCATGGACGAGTGCATTGTAATAAAGTTCCCGAGGGAAGGTGGCATTGTCGTGGCTAGAAAGAAGGGCTCACGGCGCAAGTAGAAGTAAACAAGCGGCTTACGAGCGAGAATAAATTCTCGCAGACGTGAAGCGACACCTAGCCAAATGCTTGACTTCTTTGCCTAATTAGGAGAGTCAACCATACGAGGTCGATTCGTCGTTCGCTTTTCACCGCTGCGTCATCGGGTCGACTTATAGGAACGAACGTTTCCGCCGCGCCGGGATCGTGAAGCCATCTGCGTCAATCGTCGACTTCAGTGGAGAGGGTTTGATTTCCTTACTCCCTCCATGAACGCGTCTCAGCTCGGCTCCCCATTGAGTCAATCGCTGAACCAAGCTGGAATCGAACGGCCGCGGCTGTAGCTGCTCCACCGCAATCGGAGTGTCGTTTTTCGTTGGAGCGGTGACATTCATGAGCTGCCGGAGTTCGTTTTCCCTAATTGGGTCGTTTTCCGGTTGCACGTAGACGATATTGCCCGTTGCCAGACGAACACCCGTTTGAGCCGCCACCGACTCGCCGAGTCGTTGTGGATGGTTGAGGACGCGAATTTTTGGGTACTGGAGAGCCAACTCGTGGGCGACTTCGTCGGTCTGGTCGGTGGAACCATCATCCACGATCAAAATCTCAAATTGGCTGGTGAGTTCAGGGAGAAACTCCAGCAGTCGCCGCACGCGGCCCACAAGTGAATACTGGGCGTTGTGGATTGGCAATACAAGACTTAGTGATCGGTCCACCGATGGTCCCCTTTGTTGTTTCCAACCGTTACATGTTCACTGCGCCGCAGAGTTTGGATGAAACATCGAGGTTCATCGGTAATCCTGACGGGCTCGATGCAGTTCCGAATGTTCAATTATTATTGTGCCAATTATTCTAGTCGGAGTTGACAACCTGTGACGGTTAAGCGGGTAGTGTACAGTAAGGCTGCTATTGAGTCCCACCACCAACCAGAGCATTAGGCAATGAACGAAGCGCAGGCCATTGATGTCCACGGGATATCAAAAGTGTATCGAGGGGGGCTGTTTGGGCGCCGCAAGTTTCGCGCACTGAATGAGGTCAGCCTGGCCGTCGGTCGGGGTGAAATATTTGGATTGCTTGGCCCCAACGGTGCGGGCAAGACCACATTGATCAAAGTGCTTTTGGGGATCATTCGCAACAACGGTGGATCAGGGTCGTTGTTGGGGGAGTCGCTTGGATCACGAGGCAGCCGCGGCCGGATTGGTTACCTTCCGGAAAACTTGCGAATGGACTCGCATCACAACGCATTGAGCGCATTGGATTTCTATGGTGGACTCAGCGGGCTCAGTCGCAGTGTGATCCGCAGTCGACGTGACTCGATCTTGGAATTGGTAGGTTTGGCCGATCGTAGGAAAACTCCGGTCAAAGAGTACTCTAAGGGAATGCGGCAACGATTGGGTTTAGCACAAGCTCTACTTCACGACCCCGACTTGTTGGTATTGGACGAGCCGACTGACGGCCTGGATCCAGTTGGTCGGAATCAGATCCGCGGCATACTCCGTGAATTGCGAGAGCGGGGAAAAACAGTATTCTTGAACAGTCACATTCTCCAGGAAGTCGAACTGATCTGTGACCGGATCGGAATTCTGAATCACGGTGTACTCCTCATGGACAGCGGCGTGGCTGCGCTGTCACAGCAAGACACTCAGGAGTTCACTTTGGAAGTGGTTGCCGACGAACCGACCTTGCTCGGAGTTTTGGGTGAAATCCCCTTCACGGTGAATGAGCAACACGACGGCGTGACGAAGCTCTCGTTACGTCTTAGCAACCAGGGTGAAGTGGACCAAGTCGTGGACATCCTGCGACGGGCAGGTATTAGTATCGCCGCGATGTCGCGACGTACGTTGAGTTTGGAAGAGCGGTTCTTGGACATCGTGGGAACATCGAACGACGATACTTCGGAAACACCTAACGATGAGACATCGACACCGACATGAGACCCTATCTAGCAATCCTAGCCGACTCTTTCCGTCAAGCGTTCATCTCAAAGGCCCTCTGGGCGATGTTGGCGTTGATCTCTCTTCTGTTGATTCTCTGCGCCTGTTTTGGATATCGCGAGCGGATCAGCACGAAGTTCTCTCGAAGTGATATTAACGACGTGCAGGCGATCGCGTACCGCATGATCAACTCCGATACTGCCAGCGTCGTTCACATGCGCGAGCTATTGGATGAGGATACCAAGGAACAACTGAGTGAGATTGCCGAACCGACTGAGGACGATGACTCGGGGTTCTTCCGCCAGCTGAAACAAATTACGGGTGCACTGAACGAGCTAGTGGAAAGTAAAAAACTATTTGTCGCGGAGGTCTGGACCGAAGTGCCAGCCACTGGTGAATTGCACGACTTGGTCGCGAAGGATGCAAAGACGTTAAGCGACGTCGATCGACAACGCCGCAATCGCCTCTTCATCGAACGGACGTTCCGAGAACACATCCAGTATCGACCGCAACAGCGCGTGGCGGTGACTTTTGCCACAATGGAGATTACTCCCGACACGGCGCCATTGACCAAAGAACTGCTGGATCAGTTGATTCGAACCTTCGTGATACCGACGGTGCTGTCGTTGGTCGTTGGGTTTGGGGGAATTCTGTTCGCGATCGCCATTACTTCTCCCATCATTCCCAGGATGTACGACCAAGGTGCACTGCACTTGCTCCTTAGTAAACCGGTCTCGCGTTCAATAGTGTTTGTCACCAAGTTCTTTGGTGGTTGTGCCTTCATCCTGTTGTACATCGCCTTCTTGATATCCGGTATGTTCATGATATTGGGCGTCCGTTTTGGAATTTGGAATACGGGATTGTTGTGGTGCATTCCAGTATTCGTGTTTTCGTTTTCGATTTTCTATTCGATCTCCGCACTGGCTGGCGCGATTTGGAAGAACGCGATCGTGGCGGTGACCATGACGGCCGTCTTCTGGCTGGTCTGCTTTGTCATGGGCGTCACTCACGCTGCGATGAAGAGCATCTCGGACCAACGGAGCGTCGTGCGGTTGGCGAGTAACGGCGAGGATTTCTGGGGAATTCGAGATAACGGGCAGATCGCTGTCTGGGATCGCGACGATGAATCTTGGCTAAGCGTCGGGGGTGGTCGTCCGCTTGTCTGGTTGGGACCTGTGACGGACGAAGAAAATAACCGAATCGTCGTCGCATCGGCCAATCGACCATCGGGATTCTTTTCATTCAAACCCCGTTACGAACTGTTCGAGTCAAGCGACTCCGGTGGCTGGAATCGTGAAGAGATTGCCAGTCTGCCCAAGGGCACCTTGGGGTTGTACCGGCACCCGAGCGGGAAACTGATTGTGGTCACCAACACGGGTGTGTTGGCGGTGGAAGATGTCGAAAAATCGAAGGATGACGAAGAGAGCGAGAGCGAGAGCGAGAGCGAGAGCGAGAGCGAGAGCGAGAGCGAGAGC
>DUDC01000350.1:1328-1612 GCA_012959465.1 Planctomycetaceae bacterium | reverse complement strand
GTCATCTCCTGGCTTGTGGTTGTTTCTAGCCCACTCCCTGTACCTAGCCTTCGCTTCATCAGAGAGGTCTTTGTACATATCGTTGATGTTCATTTATGCCACCAAGGTATTGGTTGTTGTTCGTAGTGCATATTATGAGTGGGAGTATCCATCGAGTTCAATCCCGATCCACATTGAATGACTGCTAGTACCACCCCGGTCGTCGCTGTAAAAACATTCAACCATTACACAACCACCACCGCCTATTGCCAGGTGTGGCTTGCTCACCTTATTCCAGCTCTTTT
>DUDC01000350.1:0-1284 GCA_012959465.1 Planctomycetaceae bacterium | reverse complement strand
CCCTCTTCTGTTCTTCTGTTAGGTTCAACTCGTCGTTAGCCATTGTGATTATCCTTTCCGTGTTGTCTCTTGATCCGCCGAAGCCGTAAACCGTCCGGCACACGCCCCGGATACACACGCCCTTCGGCGCAAGTCTCACACACCGGGACGACATGGCCTTCATCGAGGGTGTTCGCTATGCAACTCGATTCAGGGAAGTAACCGCCGCAGCAGTAGCACTTGACCCCATCCCTGAACGGGAAGGACTTGATGGGTTCATCGCCAAAGGTGTCGGTGTCACTCATAGGAACAATCCTCCTATCAGTAGGCCAACAGCAAATGCAGCCGCCCCAATGGCAACGGACTCCATAACCCAGTATTTTATCTGGGCTTTCCGCCAGTCAGCGAACCATTTTTCCCACAATAAAGGGTTGGTTGTGTCACTCATACCAACCCCCCACAATCAGGGCCGTAACGGCCATGCCAATGCCGAAGCCACAGGCAAATGCCCACCAGGCTACAGCTTTCCTGCTTACATACTCACCGTTGTAGAAAGCAGCGAACCGTAGTCTGCTGCCAGTATTCCACCTGTCATTCAGGTCTATCATTGGTTATCCTTTCTTTTAGGGTAACGATAAACAAATCAAACTCCTCTGGTGTTGCCCTAATTTTAGGAGGCTTTCGCTCCCCCTTCATCGGGAACAACAACTGTCCAGCGAGTTGGTCTGTCTTATCAGGATCCCCTGAAGTAGCGGTTGCGTTTCTTGGCATAAGCCACGGCGTTATCCTTGTCATCGAACAAGTCGAGCAAGCTCCATTCCCTGCGTCCATCCAGGAAGGTCGTGCCATACACAACCCACTTGAACTGGCCGTAGAACCATTCATTTATTATTTCCATTACTTTGCTTTCTGTTTATGTGAGGCAAAAAAGAACCCCAAGCATACACCTCACGGTACACTTGGGGAATAGGGCAACAGCCCTCGTATCACGCCACCATCTGCTTGATCCAGGCCAACGGGTTCAGCCAGTTGAACTCAACCCGCGTAACCTTCTTCACTCTCCGCTGCTTCTTGGCAACTGACTTGGCCTTCCGGGCCAGCTTTCTGTTTGCTTTCTTCACTTTGATCCCTTCCTTTCAAGGGAATGAGAGTTGTCCTGGCATCACTTGATGCCATCAATAATCAAACAACCCTCAAGTGGCAGCATACAGGGCCATAACACCCCGTATGCCACCCGTTTGAAGGTTGGCCCTCCCACCTGTCACATGGGAGGGATTGCGTATTTGTGCTGTTGCTTGGGCGTTT
>DUDC01000349.1 GCA_012959465.1 Planctomycetaceae bacterium | reverse complement strand
AGAGATCGCGGTGGCGGACGATTCCCGCCACATTCCTGGCCTGTACTCGCACCGGAACAGCGTCCGGTCCCATTTTTAGGAACGTCGTCCAGACAACGGATAAGGCAGCGTCGCTCGTAAACGACAACGGATTGTACGTAACAAGCGTTGCGAGCTCTGTAGCCATGGACACGTGCTCCAAATCTTCTCTTGTACATTCTGCCAACGCGGCCTACCTGCGGACACCGAAAACACACAACGCGAAAACGGCGGTCGCGTCTGTTGCACGGATTTCTGGTCGAGTGAGTTGACCGAAAACGGACGGATTATGTCAATCCTGTCAATCGAATTGCTTTTGCAATTCGGCGGCCCGCTGAAACACCGAATCCAGCATCTCTTCGGTCAATCGGCCGGTGAACGTGTTTTGTTGGCTGGGGTGGTAGCTGCCCAATAGGACGCGACCGTCGGCGAGCCGATGTTCGGCCCCGTGTCCGAAGGGTGGTATTTTCCCGTCCCACTGTCCTTGTGCCCGGAAATAGTGAATCGATTGATCCCAGGCCAACTTGCCGAGAGCCAGAAATATCTTCGGTGCCACGATGTCGATCGTCTGTTCCAACCAAGTTCGGCAGTGCAAAATCTCCTCGGCATTGGGCTTATTTCCTGGCGGGGCGCAGTGGCAGACCGCCGTAATCAACGCACCGGTTAATTCCAGGCCGTCCTCACGTGAATTCGCCTCCGCCTGATTGGCGAAACCGACCCGGTGCATCGCTCGAAATAGCCAGTCGCCACTCCGATCCCCCGTAAACATTCGGCCAGTCCGATTGGCTCCATGGGCGGCCGGCGCCAAACCAATAATCAACAGAGTGGCGTTGGAATCGCCGAAGTTCGGTACTGGTCGACCCCAGTAATCCCATTCCCGATACGCTCGCCGCTTCTCACGAGCGATTGTTTCACAATGGTCACGCAGGCGAGTGCAGCGTTCACATGCGATGACTTGTTGGTCGAGAGCGACGAAACGGCTTGGCATAGGGATACGGGCGATGGTCTGACTGGCAGGTTGGCCGGCGATTGACCACCGTGCCTAAAAACGAGTTCTGTCGATCGGTTCGCCACCATTTCTTGTGAACAAGCTGTTCAGCGTGGGCACGTCGATGAACTCACTGATGAAGCGAACGCTGCCGTCACAAAAACCGGCTTGAAATCCATGTCGGCGGAGACCGACCAACGAAGCGGTCGGGTCTTTGGGATCGACCTCGTAGTCGTCCGGTTTCGTCCAAGTTACGGCGACGTCCTCACTCGTTTCGAGCATCATGATCGTGTTGGACGTGCCGTCCGTCACACTTCTTATGGCGACGCCAAGTGGGAACTTCTGGTTCACGTCGATTTTCGCGTCTTTGGCAAGCGGTGGCATGATCGTGTTTTTTCCCAACGGCGCCTGATAGACCGTTTTTCCGGTTGCTAAGCGACTCCCAGGCGCTACGTATTGAATCGGCATTTGGTCAATCAACGTCTTGTTGTGTTCGCTGTCCCAAGGCTCATCCAAACGGAACTGTTCGTACAACGCCTGCTGTTCCACGAACGGAAGAATATGCACTCGCCAGCTCAACAGCGGTTTTCCGTCGGCATCATAACTGTTGCCTGGGAACGCCCTAAAGGTATCGTGATAATTGTGGTAGGCGAGTCCGATCTGCTTGAGGTTGTTCGCACTTGCCGTCCGCCTCGCCGCGTCACGCGCCGCACCGACTGCCGGCAGACTAACTCCCAAAGCAAATGCGGCGGTGGCACCAAGACTACCGCTCGGGAACTGTTGCCGGCGATTCAGGACAATACCATCGTCGACGATTGCCACTGACGTGATCGATGCATCAACATGTCGCAAAATCGATCCTGGTGTGGGCAGGATAGCGGGGTCTAAATCGACGCCGTCGTCTTTCATCACGTTACAGAACATGGAATAACCGATTTGGATCATTGGATACGTCAATTCCACCAGTCGTTTCGTGTCGACATACATCATTCCTGACGGAGGGTTGTCGTTTTCCAAATGCGATGCCACCGTTGAAAGACTTGCCAACGTCTTTCCTGCGGGCCGTGTCAGATGAGCGCGAATCGGTTGTGGAAACATGGAAATAAGTAGGTCCTTTCCCGTCAAACAAAAAGATGGAGAGAACGGGACGGGTTCATCAAATACCAGCGTATAAACCGTCACACCATCGACGTTGTGACTCGTAACGCCAAAGTCAGGTATCCCCTTGGCCATTCCCACGAGCGAGAACAGGACTCGATTCAGCTTTTGAAAATCGTCGACTTCAACACTCAGAACGACACCGGTGAATAATCCAGTATCGGGAGATGCGTAAACCGACCAGCGATCCCCAAGTGCTTCGGCGAGGTCGCTTCGCGGATTGAATCCTAATTCTCGTTCGATCTCTTTGAGCGATTCTTCAAACATCTGCTCGATCGACGGGTCAATACTCCCCAAAGACTCTTTTGCGAAATCCAACACGTCGGCAAAGTTGATATTGGCGACATTGGCAAAAGCCGCATCGGGCGGAATATTGGCGAAGTCCTGTGCCGTTAGTGGCTTAAAAGACCCGAGCAGTTTCTTTAGTCGACCGTTGGCGTCTGTTTTGATATGGATTGTCTGAATTGAACCCTTTCCGTCCAAGCCGCTCGTGCTGATGACCGATTGAATGTCATCCAAGCCAAAGCCCTGGATCACAGCTGCGACCTCTAGGCCCCCGAACTGTTTTCCCAAGGCGCGGAGACGAGTGACATCCAAATAACTAATCGTTGAACGACGTTTGACCGGCAGGGACTCTCGCGCTTCGACCAACCAAAGCGGCGCGTCCTTTCCAATTCGGGACATGAGCTTGTGTGCCGAACCGTCACCCGTACTGATGATCAGGTAGCCCTGGTGAGTGCCCATATATATCGGTGGTAGTGGTTCTCCCATGGCAATGCGGTAGAACTTTGTGCTGCGGATTTCCATTTCGTCGGTTTCCGCATCGCGATTCATGGCGAAGAGACGACGGAGGCGGCTGAAGGTCGCAGCCAGTCGAGTATCACCTTTCACAACGATCGCACCCGAGGCGATCGGACCCTTCGGACCAACTCCAACATTGGACACATAGATAGAGGTTGGCTGGGTTAGCAGCAACTTGACAAGATCGGGGACGGTTTGAGCGACGAGCATACGCTCCTCGTGTCCCGCTGCCTCTTTCGCGATCACCATTCGAACCGTGCGTTCGATTCGTTTGATAAACTCCTGAATTTCGGGTTCGGCTAGGAGCCGTTCCGTTTCATTTTCCGAATCAGCGGACGGCACGGCCATTCCATTCCAGGACGAATAGACGAGGCACTTTTCTGGGGCAATTCCGTCCATGAATGGATCGGGAGGCAGGGGTGGCATGCCGAGAGGAATGCCCGGTCCCCCAAAAAGGAGAGCCAACACAACGAGTAATTCGGATAGGCCAGTAGCGCCAACAGCCATGTGAATGCTCCCTACGTGTCTGGTTTCAGTCTGAGTGACTGCTCTGTATGAATGTACCGTGACGAGATACGGCATGCCCCAAAGTGGAGCGACATTCAAACGGCTCCCCAGATTTTGTGGAGTGGTTCGAGCCACTCATACGGACGGCGCGAAGCATACCACGCACCCCAGCGAGTGTCCATCAGCTGCTCAATTGTTACAGCGTGGCAATTGGTAGAGGTTTCTTGGCTTTTTTCGGCAACCGTAACTTGCCTTTTCGCCATTGCATACTATTTTTTTTCGTTGCTGCGACAATCAATTCGAAACAACGGTCCAAATATTGCCTTCGGCGCGTGGAATAACACAAGAAAGTCTCAACAAAAAATGGATGTTTCTGTACTGCTTTGCGGATTTGCAATTGTCGTCATGTTACTGTTCGCCGAAATTGGGTTTGCCGGTCGACACGGCCACGGTGAGGCCCAAGGTTGAATCCGGCTTGCCTTTCGTTTTCGAGCCCACACATCGCAAGTTGGTAGCTTGCGCAACTGAATCGCCGACCGTCAAATCGAGCTTTGACGACGCAGTTGTTGGGGAACGAGCAGGTCTCGTTTGAATCGCGCACACCCAACGTTAAGGCGAGTCACTCTCCCGGTTTCGATCGAGCGGCCAGTTGGTCGAGGAGCTCACTCCGCTTCAGTTCGATGGAAAAGTTATAATACGTGCCCAGAGTTCGGGCTCGGAGCGAGAGCCGCCAGCCTTGTTTGGCGCCAGGCCCTTTGGCCCGCCGCAGTTTCTTCTCGAGGGTCTCTACACGCTTAATGTCCTTTTGGACGCGGTTTCCCTCTTGGTTGGTGTCACTGAGGTCCTGTTGTTGGGATGCCAGTTGGAGATTTGCATCCGAATGCAGTCTAGCGCGGTCGTTTTGTATGGCGGTCGCCTGGATGTCCAATTGAAAGAGATCCCGGTCGTAATCCCGCGCCAACCATTCCAACCGTCGCAGCTCGCTGTGAAGCCAACTGCGGGCACTCGGGTCCTCCTCGTGGTACAGCCGGTGTTCGATGTAATAGATGTTCGATTCGATCGCGGCGAGGTGGCGGGAAATCGGAGCGGCCACTGCATTCAGCGAGGAGAGTTGCTGTCGCAACGGCTGTTCGGCACTTTGTAATTCGGCAAGCTGGCGGTCAATTTCTTCCCGGACCTTTGCACGTTGTTCCTGTAATTCCTGAATCCGAGCACGCATCGTGTCCCGGTCTGCCGACAACTCTCCTAGTTGCACTCGTTTGTTTTTGGCGAATTCGGCATCGACTTCCGCGACCGTCTTGTTCCGCAAATCAATTAATGCGGCGAACCGATTCTGTACTCCCTGTCGCTGTCTGGTGAAGAGGTCCCAATCGGCTCCTTTGAGTGCCATTCGGATTTTCTCGCCGCCTGAAAGTAAGACCAAATCCGCATCCGCACTCTTCAGCGAAACGTCGATGAAGCCCATTAACCGACCGGCTGTTGCAACTCTTACCAGTCGGTCGGGGGCCTTCGCAAAACTCTCCACCCATCGCGCCAAATCTGGGATGGCGTCATGATATTGCTTTTGCGCTACTTTCATCCACAATCGCGCTTCACGCGCATCGCTGTGATCCGGCGATCGCTCGAGCAAATTATCGAGGACAGTTTGAGCCTTGTTGAAGCGATTCTGGCGAATCAGGACGAGCGCGTAGGCGTAACTTGTCTCGTTCGAGTTGCGATCCTCGAAGTGAATTCCGTCAGCTCGCTCGCGGTGTTCGGCACGGCCACCCCACGCTTCTTTAAGTAACCGCTCGGCGTTTGTTGACTCCGCATGGACGAATGACGGAATAATACAAAGTGTGGCGGCAATCGCGCACGCCATTGGTCCGAACCATCCATTTGGACCACGACAGTCTGTCGTACGTCGCCCCATGACTTATCCTCCCTATGCTGGTCAAGACACGACAGTTGCTATGATGGCGCCGCGTTCGCATCCCCGGACCCAGGCACGAAGTTCACCTCGCCTTCATCCTAGCGTTTTACGACGCAGAATGAAAATGGCGATCAGCGATGCGAAGGCCGTTGAATCGGAGTTTGGTCACGGAGGGCAGAATGGGGTAACCCGTTCCGTTGGGGCAAGTTACACTAAGTACCAGCCTGTAGGAGGCTTGGCCAACTTCACACCCTGGAGACGCATCGATGGTCGCACTGAAATATCTTGTTTTGGCGCTCGCTTGGTGTGCTGGAATGTGGGTAGTTCCTCCGGCCCCTTCAATGGCCAAAGAGCGGCCGCCGAATCCTATGGTGGCCGAAAAACCGGCTGCCACTGAAGACCCTCCTGCCAAGCCAGCGTTCGCATCTCAAGTGCAACGGATCGTAAAAATGGTGCGGCCCGCTTTGGTGTCCATATCATCCACTGATCGAGACGGAAAAAAACACGGCGTCGGCACTGGCTTTGTCATTGATTCAAAGGGATTGATCGCAACCAATTTGCATGTGATTGGCGAGAACCGACGATTTGAAGTGGAACTGAGTGGGGGCCGGAAGTTACCGGTGATTGCGATCCATGCGACGGACCGTGTCTATGATTTGGCGATCGTTCAAGTCGACCCGGGCAAGGCAACCTTGAAAGTGCTTGAGTTGGGCGATGCTGCTAATGCGGTGGCCGGTACACCCGCCGTCGTGATGGGTAACCCGCTGGGTTTGAAGGACAGCGTTGTCAGTGGCATTGTATCGGGCAACAGGGAGATCGAAGGCAGGCGGATGATCCAGCTGGCGATTCCCATCGAACCAGGTAACAGTGGTGGCCCGGTGGTCGATTCTGAGGGCCGAGTCTTGGGAGTTGTCACGATGAAGTCGTTGGTGACCGAGAATCTCGGGTTTGCCATTGAGGTTAATGCGTTAAAGAAGCTGAAAGCACAACCAAACCCGGTCGACTACAAAAACTGGTTAACGGTCGATCGAATGCCGCCAGCCAGATGGACAACGACGGGCGGTGCCGACTGGCGACAGCGGGCAGGTCGAATTCAAGTTGCCGGTCTCGGTGGCGGATTCGCCGGTCGCTCGCTTTGCCTCTCGATGGAGAGTCCACCGGACGTGCCGTACGAAATAGCGGTGCATGTACAGCTTGACGACGAAAGAGGGGCCGCAGGGATCGCGTTTCATTCGGATGGCAAGCAACGTCACTACGGATTCTACCCGTCGGGCGGTCGTCTTCGCTTCACCGCGTTTCAAGGTGCTGACGTATTTTCGTGGCGGGTTCTCCATGATCAGCCGTCGGAACATTATCGTCCGGGTGAGTCGAATGAACTGAAGGTCCGAGTTGAAAAGAAACGCATCCTCTGCTTTGTCAACGGTCAATTGGTTTTCGAAACGACTGACCGTTCCCTTTCGGGAGGCAGTGTAGGATTGGCCAAATTTCGCCAGACGGCAGCGACATTTCGTCGATTCAAGGTGGCCAAGGAAATCAAATCCCCAACCCTCGATGAAGAGCAACAGGCAGCCCTGCTGACATTAGTAGACGAGATCGGTGACATTCCTTCGATGAGTGAATTCGACCTGCAGTCATTGGCCGAACAACCAGACGCCAACGCCTTGGCGATTGCTCGCCGAGTCGCCGCGTTGAAAAAGGAGATGGCGAGATTAGAAGATCTTTCAGCGGAGATCAGGTTGCAGAATACTCTAGGGCAGCTGAAGGAGCTTTGTGAGGGCGACGACATACCACTGCTCAATGCCGCGCTGTTGCTGGGGAAAGTGGATGAGCCGGCTGTCGATGTGCAGGGATACATGGGGTACGTTCGCCAGACGGCCGAGGAGATTCGGCGGCAGTTTCCCAAGGGCGACAAGACGAAACCGAAGGGCCAATTTGACGTGCTGCGGCGGATTCTGTTTCGAGAACTAGGATTTCACGGAAGTCGGCACGAGTACTATCATCCCGCCAACAGCCACTTGCATCGTGTCATCGACGACCGAGAAGGCCTGCCTATTTCCCTGGGTGTGGTCTACATGGCAGTGGCGGAAGAACTTGGCCTGAAGGTCGAGGGCATTGGATTGCCGGGACATTTCGTTGTTCGTGAAGTGTACTCGGATGACCAGGGCCAAATGGTCGACGTATTTGAAAGTGGATCGCTCTTGTCGCGCAAGGACGCCGAGGAAATTGTGCGACGCAATGTGGGCGCATCGCTGACCGATTCCATGCTTCAGCCGATGAGCAATCTCGACATCTTGCGGCGTGTGACGAACAACCTGATTGGCGCCGCCGAGCGGCGGCAGGATCCGGACGCGCTGCGCCGCTATCTGGAACTAGCCGTTACGCTAGATACCGAATCCGCGCAGCTACGAGGTATGCGGGCCTTGGCTCGGTTTCAAATCAAGCGGCGGGCAATGGCTTTGGAGGACCTCCAGTGGTTCTTCGACAATCGTCCCGACGGGGTGGATCTCAACCGCATCGAAGAGCTACGGCAGTTCTTTTTGACTCGTTGACCACAGCGGGGTGAAGCAATGTGTGGCACTGGCTTTGCCAGTGTCTTGGGCGTTGCTCGCAAGACCCGAGGCTAGCGCCTACGGCTCAAATGCTCGCGAAGCCAGTGGGCCTCTAGCCGAATAGTTCCACGATCGGCTGACCCTGGTCGGTGATGGGGACGGGGCGTTCACCGTCGAGTAGTTCATGTGCCGGATCGATGCCCAAGGCTTGGTAGATCGTGGCATGGAAATCGGGAATCGAAACTGGGCGTTCGAGGATCTTCTTGCCCAGTTCGTCGGTCTCGCCGATGACCTGTCCGCCGCGCAGCCCTCCGCCCGCCAGCAGACCACTGAAAGTGGTCGACTGGTGACCTCGACCACCGCCGCCATCGAATTCAGGTGGGCGGCCGAATTCTGTCGCGACGACCACCAACGTCTTGTCCAGGCGTCCGCGTCGTTCGAGGTCCTCCAACAGCGTGGCCATCGACCGATCAAGGTCCTGAATCAGCAGGTGTTGGTTTTGTTGTCCTTCATTGTGTGTATCCCAGCCGGTGCCGTTAATAAAGTTCAAGTTGTACGATACTTCGACGAACCGCACTCCGTTTTCGACCAGCCGTCGAGCGAGCAGGCACCGTTGGCCGAATTCCGATCCGTATGCCTCGCGAACGGAATCGGATTCGTTGCTGAGATCAAAAACTCGCATGAACTCGGGGCCGGCGAGTTTCAATCCGGCCCTGGCCGAGCTGGTGTATTCTTGGATCTTTGTGTCCTTCGCGTGGCGTTTCGTGAAGCCATCGCGGAGCCCTAGCAAAAGCTGCTCTCGTCGTTCGGCGCGGATGTCATTCACCGGCCGGCTCAACCCGGCGGGGCCAGATTTCGTGTCGGTCAGATAAATGTAACCATATTCAGCACCCAAGAACCCCGGACCGCGGCTTGCACTGGGGTAGCCCATCACGACATACGGTGGGACTTCCTCGCCTCGCGCACCCAGTTGATGTGTTATCACCGATCCGATCGAAGGGTAAATCGTTGTGCCTGTGGTTGGGCGTCCGGTGTGAACGCGGTTCGTAGCGGCAGCGTGTTCGTCAACCACATCGTGGTTTAACGTTCTTAGCAAGACAGCCCGGTCCATTAGTTTGGCCATGCGAGGAAGATGTTCGCACAATTGCACGCCGTCCAGATTCGTCGGAATGGCGGCATACGCCGAGCCAGGGTCTTTGAGGCCGGTGCTTTGGTGTTTGGGGTCGAATGTATCGACGTGGCAGGCACCCCCTCCTAGCCACAGGAAGATGCAGCTGTCTGCCTTTCCCCGTATCGGTGGCTTGCTCCAACTTGGTTGCATGAAGATTCCAGTCGTCGCGGCGGCGGACGTCAGCAACATCGTTCGTCGATTCAGCAGG
Source organism: Planctomycetaceae bacterium (assembly GCA_012959465.1). Lineage (GTDB taxonomy): Bacteria > Planctomycetota > Planctomycetia > Pirellulales > Pirellulaceae > UWMA-0346. The sequence continues at coordinate 185 of DUDC01000349.1, read as the reverse complement.
TTATTCATGGGGAATTCTCGTTAGGGCAAAATTGGGGTCGGCGATCGAATCACCGGTGCGTTTATGGAACAAATACGAACTCGGGCGAATTCAGGATGGCCCACACTATATCTTCCGCTCGCTCGCGCCAAGCATCGGCAAGCGATTGAGTCGGTGGATCACCACGACGTGCTTTCTGTTCCAGT
>DUDC01000348.1 GCA_012959465.1 Planctomycetaceae bacterium | reverse complement strand
CTGCAGGGGTGAACAGCGGGGGAAATGCCCTACATAGGTAACGCGACGCGTGCGCCATTCGAGTGCACCCCTGCCTTTGATACGGGCACGTCGCGGCGAACCGAACCATGATGCACAGGTATCGATCAGTGTCGAATCAGGAATCCCGTGAGGGCCGGAGTGTGTCGATGTGTCAGGATTTTGGGTTGTCAGCCGTTGTAAGTAGATCAAATACCAAATTCGGAACCATCCCTTAGACGCCGAAACCGGAGTTGTTCACACTAGCAGCGAGCTTGATAGAATACGAGCTTGACAGAAACAGAGGACCATCCAAATTGGGTACCCAGCCCAACAATCAGGAATCATCCATGCCATTCAGAAGATCATTACCCTTCTACATCGTCGTGACTTTGGTTTTCATGTGCTGCACAAGCCATCTTCACGCTGAGTCCCTTAAGCCATCGATAGCCAAGAACTGGCACCAATGGCGAGGCCCGCAAGCCAATGGTGTGTCCAGAACGGCAAACCCGCCACTCGAATGGAGCGAAGACCAGAATATTCGCTGGAAAGTTGCGATCGATGGGAACGGCAGCTCAACGCCGATCATTTGGGGCAATCAGGTCTTTCTATTGACAGCAATCAACACGAACAAGGTGGACCAATCGCTTCCCAAGCCCGAGGACCAACCAAAGCGAGTGTTTGGGATAACGTACCCGAACACAACCTACCAGTTTGTCGTACTTTGTCTCGATCGGACGACAGGCAAAGAACTCTGGCGCCGAACTGCAACCGAAGGGATCCCGCACGAGGGCCATCACGGCGACAACGATTTTGCTTCAGCCTCACCCACCACGGATGGCGAGCGACTCTATTGTTGGTTCGGATCGGCAGGCCTGTTTTGTTACGACCTCGATGGAACGAAACTATGGGACCGAAGCCTCGGCAAGGCCCACATTGGCGCAAGTCTAGGCGAGGGGTGTTCTCCCGTAGTTCACGATGGCAAGGTCGTCATTGTCCGCGACCATTCACGTCAGTCAACGATCGAAGTATTGGATGCAAAAAACGGCAACAGTCTGTGGAAAAAGAACCGAAACGAACCAAATGCCTGGGCGACGCCTCTCGTCATCGACCATGGCGGCAAAACTCAGGTCATTACAGCCGCGTCGAACATGGTCCGCAGCTACGACTTGAGTAATGGCGATATCATCTGGCAGTGCAGTGGCTTGACTGGCAACTGTATTCCGGCACCCGTGGTAGAAAATGACGTTGTCTACTGCATGAGCGGTTACCGAGGTTACTCGGTTCTCGCCCTGCCCTTGTCTGCGATCGGCGACATCTCAAACTCCGACAAGATCTTATGGTCCAGAGGCCGTGGAACTCCGTACGTCCCATCACCCGTGCTGTACGACGGGATGTTGTACTTCAACCAATCCAACCAAGCAATTCTCACGTGCCTAGATACGAAGACGGGCGAACCGATCATTGCGACAACTCGATTGCCCGAACTTGCGAACATTTACGCATCGCCGGTCGCAGCGAATGACCGAGTCTACATTACCGGTCGCAATGGAACGACTCTGGTGCTGAAGCGATCAAACGAATTGGAAGTGTTGGCGACGAACAAGATAGACGACCGAATCAATTCATCGCCTGCGCTGGCAGGAAACCAGCTGTTTCTTCGCGGCAACCGGTTCCTTTACTGCATCGCTGAGAGCAAGTGACCCGCTTGTCGCTAGCGTTCAACTCGATGGAGCAGCATACGTGCTTGCAAACCCAAGACCACAAATGAGTCGTGTTGTTAAGTCAGTACTGACCCTATCTGCCATCGCAGCATGGTACTGTTCATCGCTGGCCCTGGCAGAAGAACCGTGGATCCTCGACACGCACACGCATTTCAAGGGAAGTGCGCAGGTTGCACTCGAGAGCAAGGCCAACCAACGTCACGCCGACGATACATTGGGGCACGTCGTACTGCCCCGCGACTACCGTGTCGTTGCCGATCGACTGCAGATTCAATCCACTTTGATCGTCGAAGCCGTTGATCAAGGCCAACCGCAATTCAACGACTGGGTACTCGACCAAGCGAAATCTGATCTAGTCTGCGGCTATGTGGCTCGGGGCGATCTCGGGGCGGCCGATTTTGTCGGGAATTACAGGCGATACCGCCAGACTGGGTTCCTTCTAGGCTATCGTTTTCGTTTCGACGAACTACACGGATATCTTGATAACCCGACAGCTCGCCGACATCTGAAACAACTTGAACAAGACCAGATGGTGATCGACCTGTTGATCGAATACCGTCATGCCGAAGACGTGACGCGACTTGCCCGCGAATTCCCAAAGCTGCAAATCGTCATCAATCACTGCTTCAGAGCGAAGTTGAAAGACGGAAAAATGGGCGAAGAATGGCAACTCGCGATCAAGGCCTGCGCTAAGCACCCCAATGTTTTCTGTAAAATATCCAGCATTCTGAATTTTTCCGAGGCGGAGGCATTTGGTCGTCCGGCTCCGACGACTTTGAACGCATACTTGCCCGTATTGCAGCCTTGCTTTGCTGCCTTCGGCGAAGATCGAGTTATCTTCGCAACCAATTGGGGTGTTTGCACCCATTTTGGACAAGTCGATGATGTTGTGCGAATCGTGACCGAATTCCTTGACTCGAAAGGGAAGACCGCATTGAGAAAAGGAATGCGTGACAATGCCATTCGGGTTTACGGAATCTCGTTGAAGCACCTTCGTTGAATCGGAACCCCACGGATTCTCCGTGGGTTCATGTTGGGGGTTGGCTGAAAGCCAACCAGTCCACATCGCGCAACGCAAATGCGAGATTCTTTGTGGCTTTGTGCCTTCGTGTGAAATCTTGGCATGTCTCTCACGAAGGACGGCCAACAACGTCATTTCGATTTTGGGGAGGTCATTTCGTAATCAAGCGAAAATGACTCTTTCGCGTCTTCATTGTGTTTATCCAGAACGGGCGAATATGTTTTGATGTGAATCTTGTTTTCGCTCGGCACAAAGCGAAGTGAGCGGAGCCAACCGTCTCCACCGTTGGGAAGACCTTGATAATCGGTCAACATCTCTAACACTTTGCCACCCTCATCATTGACACTCGTTTGCATTCCGACGCCGAGCACGTGACCGCTGACGACAAGAAAGATGTTCGGTTGCTTACGAATGAGCTTCTGCCACATCTGCTCGCCGCTGTTACCGACCACGTTGTAGGACTTGGCGCAGGACGTGTCGCGTTGTTTTGGACGCATGTAGCAATGCGTCGCTACGATCACTCGATGATCCGGGTGGCGTTTTGCCACGCCCATCGCCCATTCTAGCGCTTCGTCGCGTGGTGCAAATTCCAAACTGATCACCATGAACTTCATGCCGCCACCTTCGAAAAAGCAAAAGTTATTGTCGTTTGCTTCTCCCATATGACCGCCATACCATTTTTGGCCGGCAAATCGCTTCGGCGAGAAATACTGGTTGTACAAAGTCGAGTCGCGGCTTTTTACCACCATGTCATGATTGCCGGGCACCATACTATAGGGGACCACATCGTCCAACAGTCGCATCGCTCGGTTTGCGTTCTCCCACTCGTCCTTCACGGTCGATGTCTGCACGATGTCGCCGAGATGGATGGCAAACTTGATGTTGTCGTCTTCAACGCGTTTACGTATCCAGAGCGTTTGTGCAACGTACGTATCCGGATACTTTTCAGAGTAGTTTTGAGTGTCCGGAAGTAGGACGACACTGAAACTCTTTTCCGCTGACGCAATCCCTTCAGCGCGAGCGGATACAGAAGACGTGATAACGACTGCTAACGCACAAAGCGTCAGGAGACCTCGGCGACGTGGGTACAACATTGGATATTTCTCCACAACTGAAACGGTAATTCAAACAGGATAACTCACCGACCCAACACCATACCAGTGAGACGGCACGTGGCGAAAGCGAGTGAGTCCGGTAGGACACGCATCGAATGGAGATTTGCGGAAATCAATCTAGTGATATTCACTAACAGTGGCGAATTCCACCACTTGCCGAGCGACCGCTGTTCGCAAAAACATCGGAAACCGCTCGTGTAAAGGCATTTTTTGCATCTGGCACAGCAGTTGCTTCCATGCCAATGCGAACACAATGAAAACCGTTTGGCAAAAGGCCAACGCACACAACGATGGAGGTACCAGGCAATGTCGGAATCCGCAAAAACAACTGAAATTCTTGAAACACTCGCCAAGGTCTTGATTCGCTGCACGGGATTTGGCGCCCTACTGCTCCTAATCACCAGCGGCGCTTGGCTGTTTCTCAGGCCATCCATTTACGCCGTTCACGGCTCCATGTTCGGCCTATCGAATCACGAAATAGACATCACCATTTACGCGTGGATCGGCTTTCTTAAGCTGCTCGTAGGCGTCTTGTTCCTGTTCCCCTGGCTGTCAATCAAACTTGTACTTCGTCAGAGTCAAAGAGCGGCGTAAGCAACCTGTTTGCGTTTGGTTACTCGTTACAGGTCGGCCAACCGTCGGTCGGTGTCGCCAAAGCGAGGCAGACTCACACCCATGCGATCCATCAGCGAGAGGTAGAGACTACACGCGCGGCGATTTTCGTCGCCACGGTCCAGATAATCCAGAACGCGACCTGTTTGTAGCGAACCGCCGCCGCGGCCGGCAAGCAGAATGGGCATTTCATCAGCTTGATGCTTGTCGCCATCAAACAAGTTCGAGCAGAACATGATGAGCGAGTTGTCCAGCAACGATTGGCCACCCTCATCGATAGATTTCAACCGGTTCAATAAATAAGCGAACTGTTGTACGTGGAATTGATTCGTCTTCAGGTACATTGCCTCCAGTTTGGGATCGCGACCGTTATGGGTCAGATCCAAGTGCAGGCTACCTTGCACACCATCGAGAAATCCGAAATTCATTTGAGAAAGATCATTATTCAGCATGCAAGTGGCAATCCGCGTCTTATCCATTTGGAAGGCGAGAACGATGAGATCGAGGATTAGCCGCATGTGTTCGGGAACATCCTGGGGCAAGTCATCTTGTGGCCGCGGCATATTTGGCTGAGCAAGCGTCGGCCGCCAGCCCTCCAGTCGTTCATCCCGCGAAGCTCGATCGATCCTCTTCTCGATATCACGAATCGACTCCAAATACTCATCGAGCTTCCGGCGATCGCTGCTAGCGACCAGGTTCTTTAGATTCTGGGCGTCGTTAAGTACTTGATCCAGAATGCTGCGATCGAGACGTCGGCCCTTACCGTCACCAACCAACAGATCGAAAGCTCGCGCCGGGTAGATCTCCTTGGTCGCTGGTTTGGTAGCTGATGCCCACGAAATCGACGAGCCATAAATCATCGAAAGCCCGTCTTCCAATCGAAGTTCCGTTGGTTCGATTCCAAGCGCTAGACTGGGCACGGTCGTGCGGCGACCAATCTGCTGCGAAAGCACTTGATCCATCGTCTTACCGACGCGGATGTCGTTCTGATCAAGACTGACCCAGGCACCAGAGAGCAGATTGGGCATTCTACCGAGGTGAGCACTACTGTTCTTCACGGACTGCTCATTGAACAACCCGCGGAGAAATACAATCTCTTCGCGAAATGGTTGAAGCGGTTTAAGTCCAGGGCCAATCTCCATGGACGCACCGTTACCACGGGCCCACCAGTGTACGGGTTCCACTCCATTGGAAAAATAAATGCATGCGAAACGAACAGGTGCCGAAGATCGCTTACCAGAGTCCGCAGCGCGAACCGGCAGCGACTCCAACCAAGGAAGAGCCAGCGAGACCCCCGCGCCTCGCAGGAAGCAACGCCGAGACACGGAATGCGCAATGGGCCAAGAGGTGTTTGTCATTCGTTTCGCTCCCTCGCTTCCAATGGCCCCTCGGAACCGGCACGTCGGTATCGGAATTGTCGACTCGCAACGACTCTCTCGACAAGAGCTGAAAATCGGCCGCCGTTTTCAATATCGGTCATTATCTGATCAATAAGCATGACATCCGAGATCGATTCACGCCTTCCAAGAGCATAACCGACTAGTTTCGTACAAAACGTCCTGTGAAACAACGGTTCTTGATTTTTCAAGTAAACTCGCAATCCTTCCGCGCCCTTGATCACCGTGCCATCGGTGAGTTTCTCCGTAATCTCTATGGCTTCCCCGTCTCGATACACCTTCCGCCAGCGACCAATGGCATCGTATTGCTCGAGAGCAAAGCCCAACGGATCGATCCGCGAATGACATGTGTTACACGATACATCCCGACGGTGTGCCGCCAAACGTGCCCGCACGGTGAGTCCATCGGCACCAAGATCATCGGCTGGAATGGAACCCGCATCCGCCGGGGGCGGTGGCACGGCCGTGCCCAGCACTCGGCGCAAGATCCAATCGCCTCGCTTCACCGGACTTGTCCTCATCGGCGCCGACGTGATTGTCAGCACGGCACCTAGGCTTAACAGACCACCTCGGTGGTGACGCACATCTTTGACAAGTTGGTGTTCGCTCGAGGCCGGTTCCAACTCGATATCGTAGTGTGCGGCCAGTTCGTCATTCAGAAAGGCATAGTCAGCAAAGAGGATCTCGCCAATGGGACGGTCGTTGCGAATAATGTGTTCGAAGAAGGAGACCGCTTCGCTGTGCATCGCGATTTTCAAACCGTCGGTGAATTCTGGGAAACGTTTTGAGTCGATACCCCGGTAGCGATCGAACTGATAAAAGCCGAACCACTGCCCAAAGAACTCGGTTGCAAATCGCCTAGCTTTCGGATGTCGCAACATCCGCCTGACTTGTGCGTTAAGCTGGTCCGGACTCGTCAGCTCGCCCGCCGCCGCAACGCGGCGAAGCTCTTCATCGGGCAGAGACGACCACAGCAAGTAGCTCAAACGACTGGCTAACTCCCAATCGGAGAGTTTGACGGCCCTGGTTTGCGCTGCGAAATCGAGATCCCTGCCGTCATGCGGCCGCTCACTTCGATACAAGAACTCAGGCGCTAATAAGATTCGAGTCAGCAGCGCCCGAATTGCGCGGCGATGGCCAAGCTTCTCAGTTTCCCTAAGATGTTCGTAAAATTGACGCAGCAGCCGTTCCTCATCACCAAGTAAGGGACGCCGCCAGGCACGATGTGCAAACTGGATCACATCTAGCAGATGGCCGGCTTCGGCCGACGCGAACGCTTTCTGAATGGCACGATAGCTGCGGTCAAGCCTTTGAACATACATTCGAGGGTTGTCCGCAAGTCCGTTGATCCAATCAACATCAAGGCCGGCAATCTCACGACCGCCCAGATCGACTCCAAGCTTGTTGGCAACAAACTTCAAATACGTATCGTGGTATTCAAACGAACCTAATAGGTCCATCCAAGCTTGATCGAGTTGTTCGCGGGTGGCGTCGTCGAGAATATTATCGACCAGGAACTGATCGTCGCGATAGTACTTGATCTTATAGTGAAAGTCATTTCGCTCGGGATTGTTGTACGTAGTATCAAACGGAGCGGGAATCGGGTCGCGATCCGAGGGTGCCGGCTCGCGGTGAGAAACCTGAGGAAGCAGCATGGCAAAGTCGAGCACACCCGCCTTCCATTGACTAAACGCTGCACCCTCAGGATTCGCAAGAAGTGCTGAAACTTGTTTTCCCTGATCGGTTTCTTCCTCCTGAGCGATCGTGCAACGTACGATGCAATCGTCACCGTGCTGAACATCCAATTCAGCCATCACGATCAGTTGCGCCGAGGTGGCACCATCGACAATCGGTATTTCAAACGTTGGCGACTCTGTACGTGTCGTGACAAAGTCGTGTAGCTCGATCGATCCACCAGCGGGATGTTCCCCAAATTTTAGCTGCCTTGCAGCTCGTGCGGCGACCATCGTCGACAGCGGCACGGGGTCCTTCAGTCGGAGATCGGGGATTCGAAACTGGATCTTTGGATCTCGCCAGATAATAACGGCGTTTGGCTTGCCTTTACCGTTTGCCGATTCGACTTTCAGCTGAATGTGTGCGATTTTCGTACCCACTGGCCAGTTGATATTCATCTCGAACAGTTTAGAACGCTGCACGTCAAAGGAATCCACGGCCAGTACTGGAGCTTCTTCTTTCGCGTCGGCGTTCTGCCCGAAACGGATTTGCCAATCGTGCACGACTCGGTGGATCTCCTCGCACTGCAAACGAACGGCGTTGCTTGTTTTTGTCGTCGGTGCGCCGGTCGTCGGGGGTGGCAGTTTCCGCCACCGCTCAGCGATATCCGATGTCGGGTAGGAAATTGATCGATTGTTTAGAACCGACCAGATGTACTGAGCGAATCGGGTGTCGATGCCCGCCTCCATGGCAAGTTCGCCAATCGTTACATCGCCTTTGCCAAGTTTGTTGCGATAACGGAATTGCCACGCGACGTAGAATGCGCGTGAATAACGATCCAACCCGAACGCTTCACCGCCTTCTCCGGCGGCGGTGCGGAAGCCATGCTTGCGATAGATCTCTTGAATCCGATTAATCGCGGATAGTTCGAACCCAGTCTGTCCCGGGTCTTTATAAAAACCGAGCGGACCAGATCCAAGGACCGCATGCGAGGCAACTCTTTTCGCCGCGTCAAGGTACCGCTCCAACGTCGAATCCTGCATGAACTGCACTGTGCCTACATTGGCGAATCCTTCGCCACCCACCGCATCACCAACAAGATCATTCGCAACATTGAGTTCCAATCCGATCAAATCGGAAATTGAATAAGAGAATTCAGCGCTCGTGAGCCGTCGCAGTGTCACTGTTCCCGGATCTTTCGCATGTTGCTCGGCCGTTTGACGTAATCGTCGTTGTATGACCGAAACCAATTGCGCGCGATGAACGTCATCCGGCTGCTCGACGTCGGCCGGCGGCATTTTGCCCTCTTCGAGCATCTCGTTGACCTTGCGCCAAGTCTTGAAGTTGGTTGCAAAGTCCGGGTCGGAAGCGAGTAATTGAAGGTTGACTCTGGCCTCTGGCTCTTGGTTTCCGTGGCAGTCAAAACAGAATTGTTCGAGCAGGGTAGCTGCCACATCGCGAAAGTCCCGTTCGGCTGCGACAAGCGATAGACCGCAACGGCCGAATAGGACCACGGACAATAAGACGAGCGGTACAACGGGCCGTGTTCGAGATGGTAGGTGCATTTACCGGCGCCTCACTGCGATACGGCCAAAACAAGGTTGGCCATCTAACGTATGGTATCCGAACATGCGGAGATATACGAACTGTCATCGTAGCGCGGTTGCTCTTCTCCACAGCAGCCCCCCATGGCCTTTCGCTGGAAAAAAGCTCAATACCAGCAAGGTCACATTCATTTCTCGGGTGGGCGTGTAACGCTTTTACTACCTGACCAACTGATTTCCGCCTGAGTAAAGTCCAAGCCATGCGCAGCCGATGACTGATGATATTGAGGATGCCCAGCTCTCGAGACGGATCTCGACCACAACGATAGCCGTCTATTTGGAGAGCGTCATGCGTGTAACCCTCCTAGCATTGGGCGCATTTTTCTTTCTGGCCTACCCTCTCGTTCTGCTGT
>DUDC01000347.1 GCA_012959465.1 Planctomycetaceae bacterium | reverse complement strand
GGAGTTGGCGAAAGGAGCCAAGCTGCGTCTGGCCGTGCGACAGGGCTTCGAGCGTGCGACTCGAACCATTGTCGACGCAAATATCACCACGCTCATCACGGCCGTTGTGCTCTATGCGATCGGTACGGATCAGGTGCGTGGGTTCGCCATCATGCTGATTCTCGGCATCTTGATGTGCATGTTTACTGCCATCTTCTGTGCTCGACTGATCTTTGACGTCGCCATCCACCGCAACTGGGTTTCGGAATTGAAGATGACCCAGATTCTGCCCAAAACAAATGTCGATTTCCTCGGCAAGCGGTACTTGGCTGGAGTCTTTTCAGTGCTGCTCATCGGCGTCGGTATCGGGGCTGTCGTGATGCGAGGCAGCGAGATTCTCGATATCGATTTTACCGGTGGCACATCCGTCACCATCGTTTCCTCCGATTTACTGGATGCCGACAGTGTTCGGAAGAAATTGGCTGCGGGCGCAAAGGACGTGGAGCCTGATCAGACGGTCGACATTACGGTGACCAACGTACAGATGAGCGCGTATGAGCAGAACAGCGTCTGGAAAATCGTCACTTCATTGGAGACAGAAGAGAAGATCAAGAGCCTGATTACTCAATCGCTTGAGGTCGAGAGTTACACCATGACAGGTGTGAGAATCGCTGCCGACGATGCGGATTCAGCGGGGGGAGAAGGCTCCGACACTGGCGACTGTCAAGAGGAAGAATCGGACGACGAATCGACGGCCCCTGTTGATGAACAGCAAGTCTCTTACTTGCTCACCTTCAGTCATGCAATCGCGACTTCCGCACTCTTGGGCAACTTTGAAAGTGCGGCAGAAACGCTGACCATGGGCACGCCTAGTATCGTTATCGATCCGCCAGCAGGCGTGCTTGATGACGATCACGACGAAAAGGAATGGCTCGTCACGATTGGACTCTCCGAAGGAGATGCCAGTGAGTTGGTGGGTCAAGTGACTACACAGTTGCGCGACAAGCCGGTGTGGATTTCCGCGAATACCATAGGTGGGAAAGTGGCTGGCAAAACGCAGGAAACGGCGATTGCCGCGTTGGTTGCCAGCTTGTTTGGGATCGTGATCTACATCTGGATCCGATTTCAGAAAATTGTCTTCGGTTTGGCCGCCGTGGTCGCCCTCATTCACGACGTTCTGATTACCTTGGGAGCGATTGCAGTTAGCGCATGGCTTGCCCCGTATTTGGGATTCCTGTTGATGGACGAATTTCGTATTAGCCTACCGGTCGTTGCTGCCTTCCTGACGATCATCGGATACTCGCTCAACGATACGATTGTTGTGTTTGATCGTATTCGCGAGGTGCGCGGCAGGAGTCCCGACTTGTCCAGCGACATGGTCAATACCAGTATCAACCAAACGCTCAGCCGTACGATTCTGACATCGTTTACGACCTTGCTGGTGGTGTTGATTCTGTACACGATCGGTGGCCAGGGAATCCACGGATTCGCCTACGCTCTGATCATCGGAGTCGTGGCCGGAACGTATAGCTCGATCTTCGTAGCATCGCCCTCGCTGATGTTGATGATGGACTGGGTTACAAAGCGGGCCGAAAAGAAGAAGGTCTCACGCGCCTAACGTTTTTCCTAACCGTTACAGATTCGCGTCCTTTCCCGGCAGGCACAACGGGTGGCCCGTGCGCAAGCCTTGAAACCCACGATCGTTGTAGGTTTTTCTGCTGCACTGAGGGAACTCAGTCGAACCAAAAGCCTCGTCGCGACGATATGGAAAGTGGTTTCCCAGGCGATGTGCTCATGGATCGGCTCTCGCCCGGGACGCGCCAGTTTGTCTGAGCGTGCGAAGTAAGCGAGGTATTCGGGGAATGTTGCCACGAGGCGACATCGTGACGTCTACCGAAAATTGGTCTGCCAGGGCATCCATGGAGGGCTCGTCCGGTAAAAGGAGAGCCGAGATGAATTCGTCCGTTGGAAAGTGGTTTTCACTCATCGTCATCGTGACCACTGGGTTTGTTGCTTCTCTTCCGTTTCAGGGATCACCACCTGACCGCCAGCCAAACCAGCCGAAGACTCCGGCCACCACGCTGCGAATCTCCGCGGACGAGAACGGAGCCGCGTTTGAAACCTCGCCGAGACCAGTTGCCGGTCGAGTGCATGGTGCGTCTCTAAAGCAACCCAGCGTCAAATCGACGACCGTCGCGCCGACCCGCGATGCCGAAACCGAATTGCCACCCGCGACCGGTGTGCCCGCCTCGACGGTGCCCGACTGGACTGGGTCGAAATACACGGTGGACGCCACAGGGATGGGATCGATGACATCTCCGCCGTTTGAGGAGGGCGTCGATTCCTGGCCAACTCGACCAACGCGGCCGATCGGCTCAGATTACCCAACTCCTTTTGTAGCTGAATTTCCAAAAGTTGCCGACAACCCGCACCGTGAAACAACGGACCTTGAAGAAGTGGTGACCGGCTACCCTGACTCGAGCATCACCGAGCAGCCACATTCAAGCTCGGAGTCTAACAATGTCGTTGTAAAACGGGAGAATGGAAGCCAAGCAGTCGCGGATAACACGAGTATTTACGGTAGTGTTGACAATCGCTCTGCATCGGATGATGTCGAACAACAGTTGGGCCGAGGTGAAGAGTCGCGATTTTCAGACGATTCGTCGTCGGACGATCTCCCCGCTCCGCGTCCCGAAAATCGTTACGCCATTGACACTTTCCCGTCGAGTGAATCGACTGACGAACCACAGGGTGATTCCAGCGAGAGTGACCTTCCATCGCCGCGTCCGCGGCTAGTGGTTGGCGAGGGAACTCTTCCCGAACCTCAAGGCGCTAGCGGCAATCGACATGACGACGACGGTTTTCGATCCGTGCCCGGACGACGTGTCGGCAGTCGAACGACTAAGGATCAAACCATTCGTTCGCCGGTAACCAGATTGGTCCGCCTTGCACCACCCAGCCGCAAGCCGCCGATCCGAGCACCTGCCTTGCACACCGTGCGAGACGGAGACACGCTGGACCTGTTGGCCCAACGATACTGGGGCGACCCTTCTCGGTGGCGCGATATCTACTCGGCCAATCGAAACGTTCTCACGAATCCCCAGTTGCTTCCAATCGGCATTCGATTGAAGATTCCCAACGACGGTTTTCACCGAATGTTACGGAAATAGTCTGCCACAGTTACCGAACAACAACGGCCAGTTCGTACCCTGCTTTTGGATCGAGTATCTCGATTCAATCTTTATCTTCCAGCGGACCACTTCGATCGGTCCAGGGATGCAGGGACGATTTGGAGAGAATCTGCTTCTCGATGAACTTTATGGTCTGGTCGGGCACCGGACCACGTGGCAGCAACAAGGCAGTGCCTTGCAGGGACGTGATGCTGCTGATGACTCTTAGGGACGTTGGGTCCGCCTTGTGATATCGTTCCAGCTGTCGCGTCATCTGATCGACACTCTTCTTAGCTTCGCGTCCTTTGCTGCCTTTGTTGCCGTAGGTGATGAACATAGGCATCACTCGCACGATTGGATGTAGGATCGCGTCCTTGATCCCCAAGCCGTTGAAGTTCATCTGTGGCGAGAGCAGTATCAGCGCCTTCACATCACGGCCCTGTTTGAATCCGACCAGCTGCGGCAAACTCCAGTCTTTCCGTGCCCACAAGATGGCCGCTGATGCGCCCATTTCCGCTCCCACAACCGTTAGTAGCTCGATGTTCAATTTCGACTCGTTGTTCTCTTTGAGCAGAAATTTCTTTACCGCATCAATGTCGTTCACCAGTGACGCGAAGTCTCGCGCCTTCATCTTGCTCGCGTCCAATTGAATGTTGAATGTGGTGGTTTTGCTTCCTCCGTGCCCCCGCAGGTCGGGGACTATCACGGCGTGCCCCATCGACTGTAGCCGTTTGGCGAACTCGTCATAAACACTCCCCTGCTCTTCGTGCCCGTGGAGCAAGATCAACGGCATGACATCTTTGCCTTTGATTTCTTCAAATTCAATACTCTCCTCGCTACCAACTCGAATGACGCCGCCGGGATAGTATTTGCACCGCAGGATGACGGAATCACGGGTTGTGAGCGAAATCGGTTTAGGAACAGCGATCTTCAGTTTCTTCTCTTCGTCTTGACTTCGCGCGCTGGAAGTCGCGAATAAGGCGGTCAAAATGAGAATAAACGTTGGCAAGAACTTCATGGTTCGACCTCAAAATAGCACGTCAAAATCGGTTCTGACTGACCTGGCGGCAACTCTTCAATGGTAGACCCCTGCTCGTCAAGCGTCAACGAAGGTCGAGTTGTCATTCACTGAGACAAAACTAGGCAATTTCGGGCGACAAAGAGCACCGAGCTCCTTACTCTTGTCAGAAGTCGAATACCCCGTTATGGTGGTTTCAGGCAAGCGGCGTTTGCAATTCAGCTGCCGATCAGGAAAAATGTGGATTAGATGAGTCCAATACGGCGACTCAAGCATTAGATAGATGTCCGGAACAGGGCCTTTGTTGCGCGAAGAGTCTGCACGCGTTGAGGAGAACATGGGTGAATACGTTGAACAACCCTCAAATTCCCAAGGATGCGCTTCCACTTGCTCAAGTGGTTTCATTCCTGTTGAGCATGATCGTTCACACGATCGCGTTCATCATGTTGGGGTTATCTACGATTGCTCCGATTGAGCTGCAATTAACCGAGATCGAATTGGTTGCTGCGCCAAAGGAGGAAGAGTTGGAGGTGATGGAGGAATTTGAGGCGAGCGATACGGTGATGCCTGAAATTGGTGCCAGCAGTTTTGGCAGCGCAGTTTCCCCGGAGACCGTCGCGCCCACACTGGCGGACGTCCCACAAATTAAGAAGACGATTGACTTTGTCGTTCCGGAAGTTGGCCTGATTCATTTGGGCGCGATCGTCGAGGCGACGACAGGGTTGGACTACTCAAAAAACCTGAAGGTCCACGGTGACGCGGGTCAGGGTGTAACGGGGACCAGCGGCGCCATCGACCGAATGACCGAAGAGATTCTGCTCTCAATGGAAGAGCGGAAAACGTTGGTCGTTTGGTTGTTCGACCAGTCCGGAAGTTTGACTCGTCAAAGGAAAGAGATCTATGAGCGAGTCGATCGTATTTACGAAGAGCTGGGCGTGATTGAGGCGGTCGAGAGCAAGAAGTATCGCCGCGACGAGATGCAGCCTCTGCTGACATCGGTCTATTGTTTCGGTCAGGGTGTCTATCCGGTAACAAGAAAGCCCACAGCGAACATCGAGGACATCCGAGACGCGATCGGAATAATTCCGGACGACATCACTGGCGATGAACACGTTTTCACGGCTGTCTATCAAGCGGCCAGCAAGTTTGCCAAAGAACGCAAGCGTCGCAACGTCATGTTGATCGTGGTCTCGGACGAGGCTGGTGATGATCAGAACGGTTTGGAGGAGACGGTTCGGCTGTGTCGACGTTTTGAAATGCCCGTCTACTGCATCGGTGTTCCAGCGCCCTTTGGTCGTCAGCACACGTACGTGAAGTGGGTCGATCCGGACCCGGCCTACGACCAATCGCCCCAGTGGAGCGAAGTACGCCAGGGACCGGAAACTCTGCTGCCTGAACGTGTGCAGTTGGCTTTCTCCGCTGTGCCCAAGGATGAGACACCTATTGATTCAGGGTTCGGGCCCTATTCGTTGACTCGACTCTGCTACGAACCGGGTGGTATCTATTTCACTGTCCATCCGAACCGGGAAATAAAGGGAACTGTTCGTCGTTCGGACGTGCCGGCATTCTCTTCACACATCCGTTATTTCTTTCATCCAGACGTGATGCAGAAATATCGTCCCGACTATGTCTCCATGGTTGAGTATCAGCGGTTGGTCAACAGCAATGGCGCACGCCGCGCACTGGTGGGTGCGGCGCGGATGTCGTGGATTGCCAATATGGAATCTCCGAGCCTTCGGTTCTTCAGGGAAACCGAAGCCATTTTCGCCAACGAACTGACGGAAGCACAGAAGACCGCAGCTCGTCTGGAACCGCAGGTTGAGATACTCTACGAAGCACTGCGACAGGGGCAGCGAGATCGGGAGCAGGAAGTAACGCCCCGTTGGCAAGCCGGTTACGATTTGGCGATGGGCCGAGTGATTGCGGTCAAAGTTCGAATGCAGGCGTACAACGCAATGTTGGCGATGGCGAAACGAGGGATGACGTTTAAGAACTCCAAGAACAACACTTGGCAGCTAAAATCGGATCCGGAAATTACGGTAAGCACCCAGTTGGCAAACTTGGCAAACAAGGGCCACGAGTATTTGCAGCGTGTTGTTGACGAACATCCTGGCACACCCTGGGCGATGACGGCTCAGAAGGAACTAGCCAAACCGTTCGGATGGCGCTGGGAAGAGGAGTACACGTACGTCGCTCCGCCAGCCCCGCCAGCACCGGTTCGGCCAGTGGTCGTGGTGGTCAATCCACCGCCCCCGCCGCCCCCGCCGCCGAACGTTAACCTCAATCCGCGAATTCCGATGCTTCCCAAGCCGAAGCCGCGACGAGCGCCACCCCGGTTGTAATCGCCAGCGTGGTCAAGACACCTTCCCTTAGCGCGAACCTTGAGCTAGAATTCCGCCTCCTGGATTCTGCTGGCCGTGTCCTTGTTGGCACTCGCTGACTGGAGGGTAAGCGAATTGGTTAGCGGCCTCATTGGAAATGAGGTGTCCCGTAAGGGATTGCGAGTTCGAGTCTCGTGCCCTCCGCTGTAAAAGAAACACGGCTCGTAAGTCGCTTATTCAATGCAACTTGCGAGTCGTTTGCTTTTCCGAAACCCCTAGTTGTCCCGGATTTGTCCCGGTTCGCTGCCTCGGCTCCAAGGAAGATTCCCAGCAATAATGCCAACATGGCAAATCTACATACGACCAACAACTTCCTTGCGAACTTGTTCATCTCTCGTTCTCCTTGCCACTGATGGGAAGCGTACCGGTTCCGAACGGAACCTCACCCATGAATCGCTGCGAGTCCTCGTCTGACAGACGATAATAGACAGCAGCCATCGACTGGTCCGAGCGATGTCCTAGCCACGTGTCCACGACGCGCTGTGGGATCCTGGCGTTTACGCACAGCGTCTCAAAACTATGCCGCAGCGAATGCACCGTATAACCACCGTCGCGACCCGCCGGAATCGCAAGACGCTTTAGTATCTTCTGCAGATCTTCGTTTAGGTGCTTCGCGCTAATATGGTGGTTGCCATCGGGGTACTTCTGACTTGGTGCCGCAGTGAAGAACCACGGTCGCGTTCGATTTGTCATTGCCGCCAGATACGGCTTGAGGCGAGGGTGGATTGGGATTTTCCTCGAATAGCCTGTCTTCGTCTCGGCTCCCTCTCGCGAGACGATGTGGACCCAGTTTTTGGCCAGATCCACATCCACGGGCCACAGTCTCTGAAGTTCGCCGGATCGCATTCCGGTGAAACTCACTACGGCTAGTCGTTGCTCGAGACACTCAGGTGCCTCAACAAGAACTTGGTTGATTTGATCAAGCGCTGGACCACCACGCGGTTTGAGAAGTGGCTTCTGAAACGTGATACTCTCCAGCGGGTTTTGAGATACGAGGGCACGCTGCTGGCACCACCGAAAGAAACTCTTCAATAGGACGCCTTCATTGTGCATGGTCTTCGGAGCCAGCTTCTTCTTGCGTTCAGCGCGGAAGCGATCGACAAGAAGCGTTGTTACCCGTGCGAGGGTTTTCGTTCCCGATTCGATCGAAAAATCCCGAAAAACAGAGAGGATACCACGATAGCGAACCAACGTCTTTTGACGGCGATCCTCTGTCTCCAAATGCGAGATGTAGTCATTGATTGCTTCGTCGATCAGCTTTGGTATAGGGGCCATCTTGAATTCTCCAGTGGCTAGTTGAAGTTCCAGGGCGAGCGCTCGCTGACGCGCCAACCTAAGGTTGCGGGTTTTCAGCGAAAGTCGGCAGTGCTCCTGCTGATGCCAAAAGTCGGCGTTGTAGATTCCGCGTTTGCCGCGCGTGTAGATCGTGACATGGTCACCGATTCGAATGCGTTTAGGTTGATCAGTCATTGCTCCACTCCGGTCCGTTGAAGAGTCGGTCGAGGGCGCGGTCGCGCCATATCAGCACGTGTTTGCCCCGCTTGCGGAAAGTTCCATCGAGACGTCCCATCTCGATCCACGCGTAGATGGTTTTGATGCTGAGACCACAGAGTGCGGCAAGCTCCGCTGGTGACATAATGGGGCGATAGCTCGATTCAGCGCCGTCCTCGAAGGGACACTGCAACTCCATCCTGTCGATCGTCTGTCTGCGTTTTCTTGCCGTCATGGCACCGCCAGTCCAAATAGCTTCTCCCGATCTGGCATGGCCATCGTATGGAATCGGGATTCATCAATCTGACGAATCCTCTCAGACCGCCGCGTCACGGCCTAACGGTGACCGCTGGAACATGGCTGGAAGGTCAGCGGCGTTTCCAGTAGATCATGTCATCATCGACGTGAAACGAAATCTCCTGCAGATTTCGATTCAGTGATCGCACGGCGTCGTGGACGGGTTGAGTCGAAAGCGAAACGTCGATTGAATGCTTGACCCTAGGTGGCCATTCATTTCGCTCGAACTCGTCGAGAATGGAAGTCAGTTTCTTCGCGATTTTTGCAGACCGTAGTCTGCGGATGACGCGGCTTCCGATGCGAAGTTCGAGGCGTTGAGCATCCCAGACCAAGTTAGGCGAAGGAAGTTTTTCGCCGTCCTCTTCGCCGATGTCAGCGAGTAACTCACCATATCGAGGGCGAGAAAGCAAATCTGCCTGCAGAGCGACCTCCAAGATCGCCCTGGCGAAGGAAAGGCCGTCGCGTTGCATTACGTACACAATTAGAGATATGCCACTGTCTTGTTTCTGGACGGTGGCCCCTGGCTCCTCTCGCTCGGATCGCGTTAACAGGTTACTCCAAGCTCTCTCAAAGGCTCCTCGCGCACCAACTTTCAGTCGAAGCTCTTCGAGAATGATGCGTACACGTTCAGGATAGACTGCGAGGGGGTATTCGGTCATGTCGAGCTGCTTATTTTGCTTGGTCATGGCGATCGACTGCGGATATCGCGTTACGTTAGGCTAGCTATCTCACTTCTCTTTATATTATGGCGCATTTTGCCCAATAATTTAGCGTGATCAGCCTTTGACCTTAGCACCTTGAAGCTTGAGTATCGCCGGCCAGAGTCAGTGGCACGTCATGCTCGACGTCGTCCAAGATTGGTCTGTGTCGTAATTCCTGTAGAGGAGGCTGGTTCAGGTTCGACAGAATAGGTTTTCGTGTTGCGGGGATAGCAATCAGGGATCAACCGTTGGAGGATTCCAACTTGTTGATGATTCCAGTTCACGCGGCAGCACAAATTTGCCGTCTTAACGCGCGCGCCGTATCGAGATCGTCCGCGAATTCAAACTCGTCGAGCAATCGAGTCGGCCGAGAATTCCATTCGATACCGAGTTTCGCACCCGGTTTTTTGAAGTCCAAATGCGTCGTTCCAATTAATTGACCGTACGGCCTCTTTTCGAGACGGCGTTTGATGGATGTTTGCTCCTTGTC
>DUDC01000346.1 GCA_012959465.1 Planctomycetaceae bacterium | reverse complement strand
GATGCCGATCAGCGCCGCCACGGCAGTGGCGGCCCCGGCCATGTCGCACTTCATCGCCTTCATGCCATCGGTCGGTTTAATCGAGAGCCCGCCACTATCGAAAGTGACGCCCTTGCCGACCAACGCCAACGGCGCGTGATCTGCGCCACGATACGTCATGACCATCAGACGCGGTGCGCGATTGGATCCGCGTCCGACTGCCAACAGACAATTGCAATTCTCTTTTTTTAGTCGCTCTTCGTCCCAGACCTCGATTTCGACATCCAGACCGGCCGTCTGCTCGGTGGCGAAGGAGACAAACGACTCGGGGTAAACGTTGGCCGGTGGTTCGTTGACCCAGCGGCGGGCGAGAAGCGTACATTCCGCTTCGATCGCGGCTGCGTCTAAAAGAGCTTCGTCGATTCCATGCCAGAGCAGTGTCTGGAAGGGGTGGAGCCGTTTTTCTGCGCGATAAAGATCCTGTCCCTGGCAGCCGGTTATCGCGCCACGGACGGCCGCCTTGTCTACATTCGGATCGTCGCTGCGGGGAAATGAAATGGCGACGGTCGCCCGCTCTCGCGCAGCGATCGATTTGGCACAACCGCCCGCGGTTCGAAATGCAGCCAACGCGTTCCAGTTCTCCCGCTGTCCGAGCGAGAGCACAGTCAGATAACGGGCTCGGTGTGACGACGGAAATGGGAACACGACCGTTGAGCCTCGGGACGTCAGTTCGCCGGCTTCAAACAGCTCTATGATCTGCCGGTCCATGTTGGCATCGCCCGTAATCGGCGCAACGGCCGCCGGATCCGCGAACACGCCGTGGACCACCACGTCGGCGTCAATGGATTCAAGAGACGTGTGGACCGCGGCAACTCTCATGGCGTCTTCCTTTGCAGAGTTTTTGTCTCAGATGCCAATTGACATCCAGGCACCTCGCGAATTTGCTACAGGGCCGGTAGTTTTCTTCTGGCGGCCGGCCTAAAACATGTTCGGAGGGCCGTATTCTATTCGCCCCCGGAGGGAACCAAAACCCCGCCGCCACAGACAGACTTCGCAATTGCGTTATATCTAACGGACGATATCAAAGGCTTAAAAACGACCAAATGGGTTACCGTACACTGCGAGAATGTGTTCAGGATCTAGAAAAACACGGCCACCTCGTCCGCTTTGACGAGCCGGTGGATGCCGTTCTGGAAGTCGCCGAGATTCAACGGCGAGTCTACGCAAACCAAGGACCGGCGGTGCTGTTTACGAATGTGAGCCATTCGGCATTTCCAGTGGTTTCCAATCTGTTCGGCACGCTAGAACGCAGTCGGTTCATGTTCCGCGACACGTGGGAACGTGTTCAGCGGTTGATTGCCTTTAAGGCCGATCCCGCCAGCGTTGCCGCGCGGCCGTGGCAGATTCCCAGAGTGCTGCGTACCGCTTGGACGACGCTGCCAAAGCGACGTCGGCGGGGGCCAGTGATGGCGCTCGAGACTCAGGTTGACCAACTGCCACAGATAAAGTCTTGGCCTCAGGATGGCGGCCCCTTTATCACATTGCCTCAGGTGTACACGGAAAAGCCGGGGATGCCAGGTTGGCAGAATTCGAATTTGGGCATGTATCGTGTCCAACTCGCTGGCGGTCAATACGAGATCAATCGAGAGGTCGGCCTACACTATCAAATCCATCGTGGGATCGGCGTCCATCACACGGCGGCCTTGCATGACAAGCAGCGGTTGCCCGTCAGCGTGTTTGTTGGCGGCACACCGGCGATGACACTGGCCGCAGTCATGCCACTCCCCGAAGGCTTGTCCGAATTGATCTTCGCCGGTGCGTTGGCCGGGCATCGAATCCCGCTCATTCGGGAATCTCTGACAACTCAACCGGGCGATTCGGTGGCCTACGGCGAGGCGGATTTTTGCATCCAAGGCAGTCTGGACCCGCAGCGCACACTGCCCGAAGGGCCGTTTGGTGATCATCTTGGCTACTACAGCCTCGTGCACCCTTTCCCTGTTCTGGACGTCGATCGAGTGACGCATCGACGCGATGCGATTTGGCCCTTTACGGTGGTCGGCCGACCGCCACAAGAAGACACGACCTTTGGCGCCTTGATTCACGAACTGACCGGAGCGATTATTCCGACCATTTTGCCGGGCATCGAGAGAGTTCACGCGGTCGATGCGGCCGGTGTCCATCCGCTTTTGCTGGCGATCGGAAGCGAGCGGTACACACCCCATCAACAGGACACGGCTCCTCAGGAACTTCTGACCCAGGCCAACGCAATCCTTGGCCAAGGCCAAATGTCGCTGGCCAAATACCTGCTGATTGTCAACCATTTCGATGAACCTCAGCTGGACATTCACAACGTTTCGGACTTCTTTTGCCACTTGTTGCGGCGGGCGAACTGGCGGCGAGACTTGCATTTTCAAACGAACACCACCATCGATACGCTCGACTATTCCGGCGACGGATTGAACCGCGGTTCAAAGCTAGTGATCGCGGCTGCCGGGAAACCGATTCGCGAATTGCCGACAGAAGTACCGGCCGACTTGCAGTTGCCCGACGGCTTCTCGAATCCACGGCTCTGTTTTCCGGGTGTATTGGCGATTGAGGGGCCAAGCTACGATCGCTCTGACCGGCGCGACCAGTCAGTCGCTTCGTTTGTCGACCACTTTTCGCTCGGCGATGTCATCAATCGTTTCCCTTGGGTGATCGTTGTCAACGATGCGGAATTTGTTTCCCGCAACACCAACAATTTTGTCTGGGTCGTTTTTACGCGTAGTAATCCTGCTGCCGATATCTACGGTATCGGCGCGGAGACCGAGGACAAACACTGGGGATGTAGCGGCTCACTGGTGATCGACGCTCGCATTAAACCGCACCACGCCCCACCGCTCATCGAAGACGAAGCGACAGTGAAACGTGTCGATGCCATGGCAGCACGCGGCGGCACGCTGGCAAAATTCCTGTAAGATTTTCACGTGCTTGTATTTGCAAAACCCGAGGCTAGCGCCTTCGGCTCAAATCCGTCTACTTCTCGGCGAACAGATCCGCTAGAAGATCGTCGAGTTCCGCGCCGCGCGCTTCGGTCGAGACTACTTTGCCGTCCTTGTCAATCAACACCATGAATGGAATTGAATTCACGCCATAGTATGACGCGACCGGATTCGCTTTGCCTTTTTCGTGGAGAATGATCCAGGGGACCTCGTTGTCTTGCAAGAACCTGTCGAGGCTCGATCGGTCTTCGTCGATGCTGATGCCGACAATCTCAAAGCCCTTTTCATGGTACTTGGTAAAGTTCTTCTTCATGTTCGGGACTTCTCGCAAACAAGGTCCGCACCAGGTTGCCCAGAAATCGACGAGCACAACCTTGCCCTTTAGTTCGGACAACTCAAATGGTTTGCCCGCGAATGTCGTACCGTCGACTTTCATCATGTTGCCGACGAGATTCAATCGACGGCCTGAGCCGAGCAGCGTTTCGGCATGCTCAACGTATTGCGGATTCTTCTGCTTCTTCATCAACTTGCCCATGGCGGCATATGCCTTGCCTGCCAACTTGACGTCCACTTTCTCCAATGCCTGGGGGAGTTGGGCGGCGATCGAAACCTGTTCTTGAGTCCAATCCGGCTTGCTCGTCAAGAACTCCTCGGCATCCTTGAACAGGGCTTTGACGTCCACATCACCGCCGTTGGGTACTTGCAAACGAACGAGACGCGTCATCAGAGACGTTGTCACCGCCACATCGTAGGCTTCGGACTTCTTGTCCTTGACTTGCTTCAGAATCAATGCCGAAGCCTTTTCCATTGTTGCGACGCCCTTGAGAAACTGCTCTAAGCTCTTGGGCTGAACCGCTTGAACCTTCCGGATGGCGGCCACCAGTGCCTTCGGATCCGCGCCGTCGGGGATAGTGTAGACGTCTTCGACGGCTTTTTCTTTCTTATCCTTTGGTGCCTTATCTTCCTGAGCTGACAATGGTGCGTCCAACGTCAGGGCAAACAGACAGGGAAATACGAGCATCCAATATTTGACGCATCGCATGGCTTCTCCTTCTAGGATTCGTTTTCGATGAGGTGAGATTATGGGGGGGCATTTGAATGGCTGATTCGGCTTCGACAGGCTTGGCCACTTGATTGAATCGAAAACCAGAGCCTATCACGATTCTACTCACTGGGCGACCGGAAATGCCAATAAATTGGCCTTTTGGAAGCCGGCCTGGATACGCTGATCGTTGATTGGATACCGAAAACGGTCAGTTGCGTCGATGAAGTTGTGGTTGAGCTGCGTCGGCAAGAGGACTTCGGCCGGAACCGTTCATCCTCTATATATAATGGCGGATAGGAGTATTAAATCACGCCCTCTGAATTGGATTCATTCATGTCGGACAAAGTCGAGCAAAACCTCCAGGAGATCATGCGGTCGTCCACTTATCGCCTGGCGATAGAGGACCCACACTTCTTAAAGAGCCCTGAGTTGCGATCAGTGCGAGTGCAGTTAGAGTTGCTAAAACCGGAACTGGTATTCAGCGAATTGGGAATCAACTCCACTGTCGTCGCCTTTGGCGGAACTCAGATTGTCGACGAGGCCGAAGCGACTCGGAAGTTGGCAAACGCCAAATCGGCCTTGAAACGTTCGCCGGAAAATACAGGTTTGAAACGGGCGGTGGAACGTTCGGAGAGAATACTTGCGAAGTCGAAATACTACGAGGCGGCGCGGGAATTTGCCGGATTGGTCTCCGTGGCTCGTCAAACGAATGGTGCGTGCGACTATGTGATTGTCACCGGTGGTGGTCCGGGGATCATGGAGGCGGCAAATCGCGGGGCATTCGAGGCGAACTCCAAGTCCATCGGATTGAACATCTCACTGCCGGCCGAGCAACGTCCCAATCCGTTCATCACGCCTGAGCTTTGTTTTCAATTCCAGTACTTTGCCATGCGGAAGCTGCATTTCCTGATGAGGGCCAAGGCTCTGGTTGTCTTCCCAGGCGGATTTGGCACATTGGACGAGTTATTCGACGCGCTGACATTACGGCAAACACACCGTATGCAATCGATTCCAATCATCCTTTTTGGACGTGACTATTGGAGTACTGTGATCAACTTCGAATTCCTCGCCGATGAAGGAGTGATCGCTGACGAGCACCTGGAGTTGGTCCAGTATGCGGAGACTCCTGAGGAAGCCTGGCAGGTGATTTGCGACTATCACGGCTTGAACTAGTGGGCCCCATCGTACGTATCAGTTGGTGGTGCCCTCTAGGAAGTAGTCGGGCGATCCAGCACCTCTGGAACGTCCCCGATCGATCGAAGGACGTGCGTTCACCGAAGAATTGGGGGTGCGTTGCGGCCTAAAATTGCCGTATAATGCGGAGCCTGTATGTAGAAGTGGTCGCGCTATTCCAAGCCCGACTTCGCCCTATCTCAACGATAGTCGAGAATCGAAATGACCCACGATTTTTGCCGGATGACACGTCTGTCTGTTGGCTTGCTCGTCATGACTCTGCTGCTGTTTCTCTCGGGATGTGGAAACGACAAGAAGGGCGACGAACCGGACAAGTACCAAGTGGCTGACGATGTGACTGGTCAGCAGGGCAGTGAAGGCACCGTGTCGACGGCTCCCCGCGAAAATGGTTCGGCGGGTGGCTCCATTGCGAAACCGCCGCCGGTTTCCGCTCAGGCACTCAACGAATTGACCATTCCAGAGGATGCGTCGCCGTTGCAACTGCGACAGTTCATCGAAGTCGCGATGCGACCATCGGGTCGCGCCATGAAGCCAGCTGATGCAGAACGAGATCTCAAGGAGCGAATCGGCAAATCGGTGAAAGCCGCCGAACAAATCCTAGTTCATCCTGCAGCTGAAAGTCGTCAGCGAGTGGACGCCGTACAATTGAAATTCGTACTGCTCAATGAACTGTCTTCGCTCGGTGTAGTGTCGGCCAAGGAACACATGACCTTGTTCGCCGCTGCTTTGGCGAACGACAAGGATCCCGAGGTAGTCAAGCTCGGACGAATGATGAGTTTTCACCTAATCGTGTCCGAAGCGATTGACGACGAAGCGGTTTCATTCGATTCCGTGGTTGAGGAGCTGAAGGCGATTTCCAAAGAGGTGGAGCCTTCGTTGGAAGTACTGAACCAATTGGTTATCGCCACGTTTGAGGTGTTTGATGCCAACGACTCGAAATCCGGCCGCATGTGCGTGGATGCGATCGTCTCGGTTTACGGTAACCGCACGGAGTACGAGCAACAAATGCGGGATTTGCTCGAGCGGTCTCTGTACCTGGAACTGCAGCTAGCCGACACTCTGCGTGAATACAACATGGGCAACAGCAAGATGAAGGACGTTTTACGAAACGACACACTTCGGCTGCTTGCTCAACCGAATCTCGGTCCGACAACCTTGCGCGAGGTAATTGTGATCGGCAACTGTCTAGAACGCCTGGGCGACTTCGACATTGTCAGAGAACTGTATCGTGAGGTCGACCGAGCTTATGCTCAACCTCGCGATCCCGAATTCAAGAAACACGTCGACGCGATAAAGGCTGCCGCGATCACTCGGTGGGCGATGCTGAGCAAGCCACTCGAACTGAAAGGGATGACCTTTGCCGGTACGGCGTTCGACTGGAAGGCATACCAAGGTAAAGCGGTCTATGTGTTCTTTTGGTCGGCTTCAGACGAGTTCTTCATCAAGAGCGAGTTGCCAAAGCTGTTGCAAATGTACCGGACCTACAAACCCAACGGGCTCGAACTGGTCGGCATCAACGTGGACTTGAACGTTGAAGACGTGAGGAACTTCTTTAACTTTCAACCGATGCCTTGGACGACGATTTTGGCAGCGAGAAGTGAGGGTGACATTCCGAAGCAGTTCGGAGTCGTCGCGTTCCCGTTTGGACTACTGCTCAATCCCGAAGGGAATGTAGTCGCCATCCAGGTTGACTCGCAAATACTGGCTACGAAGATAGCCTCAATCCTCGGCGTCTCTGAAGACGAGGGTACGTCCTCGATCGATGCGGAGCCAATTCCATCTTCGACCGAACCAGCGACGTCTGACCCTGTCCCTACTCCCGACCCATGCCAAGAGACGGTATTGACCGGTCAGGACGACTCCGACGGTGACGTTGCAAAAGACAAACCGCTACCACCTCTAGAAAAAACCAACCCCTACTTGGCCCGCAAGGGAATGAGCCCAGTGCAGTTGGTGGAGTACATTCTAAAGATGGAAGACAAACCCACCGGGCTCCGCAAACGCCCAGGGTTTAAGGAAGCGATTGTTGACGCGGCCGAGCGAGTGGTTCAAAGTGACGCGGCGGAGAATTTGGTGGGCGTCGCTCTAGAGCAAAAGTTGAGATGGATGCATGTCATATCGATGGGGGATGATGCCGAGGAGAAGATCCAGGCCATGCTCAAGGTTGCTCGCCCGCACCTGGATCACCCACTGGACGCCGTCCGACAGTGGTCGGAGTTTATCGTTTTGGAATACGAAGTCTTAAAGATTGACGACGTTCCGCTCGAAAAAGTGACACCCCTCTTGAAGCGCCTAGAAGAGTTCTTCGCGGAAGCAAGGTTGGAAGACCATCATTTACGTCTTGCTTCAGCGGCAATTCATGCCGTGAATCGCATCGACGTCGAAAGTCGTGAAGAGTTCTTTCAGAGTTTTGGCAAGAGTTTTCAGAAGAGTGCCAGCAAGAAATTGGCGTCGTACGGCAAGAAGATTGCCGGCGCGAAGAGTGGCGGTGGAATGGCCGAATTGTTGGGAAAGTCCTTGGATATTCGTGGGCAGACGGGTCTCGGAACGCCAATCGACTGGGAATCGTATCGCGGGCGATTGGTTCTCGTCGATTTTTGGGCCACGTGGTGCGGTCCCTGCATGCGTGCCGCGCCTGATATCCGCGCTCTGTACGATCGGCATCACGAACAGGGATTCGATGTTGTCGGCATCAATCTGGACCGTGACCCCGATGCGTTGACCAAGTATCTCGACAAAGAGAACCCACCCTGGGCGAATGTGATTGCCGAGGACGCCAAAAAAATAGCTGAGGAGCTGGGGATTCATGCCATCCCAGCGTTGCTTCTTGTCGACAAGGAAGGCAAGATTATCGCCACCTCGCACAGCATTAGCGAGATTGCCGCCGCGCTCAAGAAGGCTTTGTAACGACCGTGCTGGACGTTTTACCAAGGCGTTCTTGCCGGTGGGCTTGTCGGCACGGCTTGTTCGAACTTGCCGCCGTTTTCATACCATCCAAGGTGGCCAAAACGACACCAATTGAGGTTCAACAAGAGCTCGGCCGTTTGGTTTTCACCGATGGGAAATGACACGATCAGGTATCGGTGTGGGATCGCTTCTTTCGAGAAAAAGTCGAACCCCTGTTCCGACAAATGATGGCCAATGATCGAAATTGGCTCTTCGTCGATGACATTGCAATGTTCATCTGCTGGCTTCACCAGCATTGCGTAGGAAAAAGGGTATCGGTGCTCCTGCCGACGTTCATGATCCGGTCGCACCGGCATCACGCAACTCATGGTCAAACGGACGTAACGCCGAATCTCTTCGATGCGGCCAACACGTTCAACATTCGGGCGAGTTCGGCCGACATCGTGAACGGTTGCCATATTCATGTTGGTGTTTCTCGCCTCTGGTCAGTGGCCTGTTGTTGACGAACCCGCATGAGATCAGTTGGTGCGGTACGGGGAATAGAACCCGCGATGCGATGAAGGCCGTGCCCGCTCGAGTGACGGTGGTCGCAGGGCCGCAAGAGATATCTACGTTGAAAAACGAGGCCAGTCAAATCGAGACGTTAGCGAAACAATATTTTTCCACAAAATGACGGATATGCTGCCTGAGCGAGTTACCAGTCAGTTGCCTGCGCCTTTTCTGCGGCAATCCTCTTGATGATGCCCTTTTGCAACGTATGTTTCTAAAAGGGAACGCTCTGCTTGCCTGCGCGAGTATGCGACACCAAGGCATGAGGCCGATCGTTCGTTTGGAGTTGAACTGCGAAATGTGGGCGGCTGGTTACCCAGTGCTCACGGTCAAGCCTCTTGCCTTTCCAGTGGTATCGATGCGGATCTCGATTCTCATTTTCTGTTTCTCGATCACGTCCTCCGTTGAGGCCGTAGTACTTCCCGTTCGAGAGACGATGCTCTCAGAGGAGGCATTGTTCAGCGATGCTGACGACGGCCGCATCGACATGCCGCTGTTCACTGCAGCGCTGGCAGCCTCTCAGGCAACGCCCGTCGAGTCGAGGCGGCTCCAATTGCAATACCTCGATCTGTTAAAGGAAGCACGCCAGTTGTTTGCCGCAGCTGAGTCTCAGCTCGCGGCTGCTTCCGATATTCACGCGCTCATGCATGAACGCGTCTTTTCTGGACAGTACACGCCAAAGTGTACTTCGTTGGTCGACGCGATGGAGTCCGGGAACTTCAATTGCGTCAGTGCAACGATCTTGTTTCAATCGCTGACCACACCATGTGGGTTGATGGTCACGCCAATTGCCACTCCGTCGCACGTCTACTGCCGTATTGAACTCGACTCACCCGTCGACGTTCAAACGACGTGTGCCGATTGGTTTGAATTCATGGAGCGCCCGGACTTGCAACAGGCGGCGCTTGCCCGTACACCCGGCTACTCGCCGAATATCGCGCCGCGAAGCCTCACGACAGCTCAGTTGATTGGCAAGATCTACTACAACCGAGGCGTGTATTTGCTGAATGACAAAGATTTTGCTGACGCCGAGCGGAATTTTGTGGCGAGCATTCGCTTTGATCGGACCGATCAATCGACGCATGAGAATCTACTGGCGACGTGGAACAACTGGGCTTTGCAAGAATGCCATCGTAGTGACTACAGCGAGGCATCCAAACGGGTCATCCGTGGCCTAGAGCAGGATACCCAGTACGGGCCATTTCAAACGAATGACCTTCACATTCATCAGCGATGGGCGCAGGCGTTGTGCCGAGAAGGAAAGTATGCGGAAGCTTCGCGAATGCTCAAGACTTGCCGACAGCGCAGGCCTGACGCCACATTGTTCAAAGAGTGCCGGCGGGCTGTCTACGGTGTCTGGATTCGCTCCTTGACAGAAGATGGGCAGTACCGCAAAGCCGAACAGGTGCTTGAAGAAGCGAGGCTGGATTTCCCAGATGACGTTCATTTTCGACGCTCGACGCGGCGCGCATCATGATCTGAATCGAACGCGTTAGTGCCGTGTTATTTTCCTCGGAATGGGAAACTAACCGTGAGCAGTTCGTCAAATTCACTCTCAAGCCGCTCGTAGATGACTTGGTGCCATTTGAGCACGGCGTGGTTCAGTTGAACCACTTTGATGGGGTCAATTTTCCGGTCTTGTGGACGACGCTCAAGTTGTCCGTCTCGGAACCACCAGGCACCAGGTAGCTTGCTGCCTTGTAGCAACTCGTGTGGCAATTCCATATCTTGAAGAAACGCCGGATCCGTATGGGGATCGCTGCGTACGCCGAGCATCACTGTTTCAACGCCCTCCGTCGACCCTTCGACTGTCCACACAGAATCTGCCTCGCCTTCGGGCAATTGCAGTGATCTAACGGCGCGCTGTTTGCCGACCGCCGACCAGTCGCCACGCACAAACGGGTAGATCGGGGCGATTTGGCCTGCCGCATCGATCCAGATCAAGTAAGCGTATGCCGCCGATGAGAGCTTCACGTGCAATCGCACTTGGTCGTTAAAGTGAATGGCTCTTACGGTTGAATCGGCGAGAGACACCCAATCGTCGTCCCGCCACAACAGTAGGTCCAGCTGGGATTGGTTCCTGACGTGCGCCGTATTGTCGGCTGACTCAACGCTTCGCTTCCGCGACAACCAGGCTCCGCCAAGGACCGTTGCCATCGTCCCGCTTCCGACCAAGAACATCCATCTACGTCGTTTCGAGCGGTTGCCAGACTGCCGTAGCAAGTTGGCCACATCACCGGCTGTGGCATACCTTTGGTTAGGATCTTTGGCAAGGCATTTGAGTGCAATCTTCTCCAGGTCGCGCGAAATCGACGGCTGAATTTGGCGGGGTGGTTTGGGGCTGCGATGCAGAATTTCGTCCGCCAAATCGTCGAGGTGCTTTGCTTGAAACGGTGGCCGGCCGACCAGTGATTCGTAGATCATCACGCCCAGAGCCCAGATGTCGGAACGGCCATCCAGTCGGTGGGACTCCCCACGCACTTGTTCCGGGCACATATAGATGGGCGACCCCGCGACTTCGCCGGCCAGACCGGGTCGGTCTTCGTCGTGAATTGCTAGCCCAAAGTCCACGATGTGTGGCACACCATCGTCATCGATCAAAATGTTATCCGGCTTCAAGTCACGATGCACGCATCCGCGTCTGTGAGCATACGCTAGCGCGTCGGCGACGGAGGCAAACAGTTCGGAGACACTTACCGGAAGCGGTTGCTCAGCTCGCAAATGCTCTTTGAGTGTCTTCCCTGCGATGTACTGCAGAACGAGGTAGCTGGTGCCATCGTCTTGCGTTCCGGCGTCGATGACCGAGACGATTCCGGGATGCTCGAGTTTTGCGGCCAAACGAGCTTCTTCTACCCAATTCTGAAATTGATTTTCCGACGCGAGGGTGTCGCTGCGGCGGAGCTTAATCGCGACGGTGCGGCCCAGTTCAAGATCAGTTGCCCGGTAGACGACACCGAAGGATCCCTTTCCAATCGGCTCTTCGAGCTGATATCGATCGGCGACAACACTTGGGCCATCGTCACCCGTCGCACTCCGTCTATTCTGCGGCTCAAAAATATCGGCAACAACCGCAGCGTGGCGCGGAAAGCGGCGCGCGTACTCTTCCATACTCGGCGCCTCACCCAAACGGCGGCGGTAGACCAAATCAATGAGTAGCAACTCACGGAACAGCGGCACTCGCAAACCCGGTGGACTGATCCGCACGAATCGGTCCAAGTTACCGCGGTTCCCCGAGACCCACTCCTTTTCAAACCGCTCGGCGATCACCTCTATTTGCTGCTGGTCACTCAGTGAACCGCATTCGTCATGTATTGAGGCTTGGTTCATGCCAATCCCTCGTGCAGCAACTTTTGCCGAATAAGCCGTAACCGCCGCTCAACGGTCGGAACGGACCGATTAATCCTCGCTGCGATCTCAACGTTGGTATATCCATCGAATCTGCAGCTGGCCACTTCCGCTAATTCTGGATCGAGGACGGCCAGTGCCCTCGCCTTGGCTTCTGCGATTTCGACGATGGCCACGGGCGACAGACTATCCTTGCAGACGTCGGCGAGGGATAGATTCTGGTCTGACAATTCCGCATCGGCCATTGGCAGACTGGCGCCTCCCCGCCGCACTGTCTGTTGGTCGCGAATGTGATTGATCGCCTTGCGCTTGGTGATTGTTGCCAGCAATCTCCACAGCTCATTCCGATTCAATATCGCGTTAAAATCGCCATTCTTGCTGCGACGAAAGAAGCTGGCAAACGCCTTGGAGACCACATCCTCTTCATCCCACCAGCGACGTGGCGAATTGCCGATCATCCGCACGGCAAATCGGACAAGACGAGGATAGAAATGCCGATACAATTTCGATTCCGCCCCCGAACGTCCGTGATTCAGATCCTGGATCCATTCGGTGACGGCGAGATCGGTGTTCGAACCGCGTTCGTTCATCTTGTTCCTCATCGTTTCATGGTGCTGGCGAACATCCTATCAAACCGGGCCGGAAGCACAAGAAAATTGAGTGTCGACGCTGACACACAACTGTCCGAGGCGGTCGTTGTGCAGGAAATCTAGGGACTGGCATTGCGAATACTAGCACGAACCGCAAGCGAGTGAGTCGTTTGCCGCACTCGATGCTCACTCGCTTGCGCTTCGTGCTAGTATTTCGGCTTTCGCGAGCGTTGGAATTTTGGGCGAAAGTGACCACGCCCCTTGAACTTGGAATGAACTCTGGAACGTGCGACAATAGCTAGATCTTGGGTATTGGCTTTTTCGTAGAGTTCGCCTGCGAACGAGGTGTGTAACAGATGCTTCGAGTTCTGATGATTTCCGCCTTCGTGCTCGGATTGTCCGCCATGACGTGTTCTGGCGAGGACTCTTCTCGTTCCGACCTACGTCGACCGACGGCACTCGCTTTCTCCGGTGATCAGAAACGTTTGTACGTAGCAAATCGGAACGGATCCATCGCGACGATCGAATGGGCGAACAGACGATTGGTTCGCGAGCTGCAACTTGGCCGTCGCTTCTCGGACATCGTCACGCTTCGAAATGGTCGTGTGTTGGTGGCTGACGAAGAGGCTGGGTGCCTGTTGTTGTTGGCTGATCGCATCGATGGACTCGACGAAATCGGCAGTGTGAAGGTCGCGCCCTATCCAGTGTTTCTCTGCATTGGTGAAAGCGAAGGTGGCGGAGAAGAAGATTCAATGACCATTTATGTGTCATGTCTTTGGCCACGCCGCGTTCTCGAGGTGCACTATGCTGACAATGTACTGTCCATTGGCCGCACGGTTGATCTGCCATTCTCACCTCGCAACTCGGTCTGCTACAAAGGCAAGTTAATCGTCGCTGACGGGTTCGGTAACCAACTTGCCATCATCGACCGCGCGAGTTTTCGACTTGATCATGCTCGCGAATTTCCCGGACACAACCTCCGCGGGATGCTGGTAACCCCCAAGACCAACCGACTCGTCGTCGCTCATCAAATGTTGAATGAACTTGCGCATTCTGTCCGCAACGATGTGCATTGGGGTTTGTTGATGTCGAACGATCTTCGTTGGCTGGAAGCCGACGCGATCATCCGGACGGACAGCGACCTTTACAAGCACGGCCACATGCATCCACTAGGCGATGCTGGCGACGCCACTGCCGACCCTTCTGGATTGGCGCTCACCAACACTGGTCGAGTCGTGGTGACATTGGGAGGTGTCGGCGAGGTTGCGATTGGTGTCGAAGAGGACTTCAGTTTGCGTCGCGTGAAGGTTGGCAGGCGTCCTACCGACGTCATCGTCGCCCCTGACGATCGACACGTTATCGTCGCCAATACTTTTGATGATTCGGTCAGCGTCGTCGATACACAGGAGTTGATTGAGACCGACCGCATTTCGCTCGGGAAAATGCGAGAACTAACGATGAGGGAGCAAGGCGAGGTACTCTTCTATGATGCGAGTCTCTCCCACGACCGGTGGATGAGTTGTCACAGCTGCCACCCGGATGGTCACACCAATGGTCTGAGGAATGACAATCTGAGCGACAAGTCATACGGGGCGCCTAAACGCGTGCTCTCGTTGCTGGGAAACCGAAATACAGCACCCTTT
This sequence comes from Planctomycetaceae bacterium, assembly GCA_012959465.1. GTDB lineage: Bacteria > Planctomycetota > Planctomycetia > Pirellulales > Pirellulaceae > UWMA-0346. The sequence continues at coordinate 38,466 of DUDC01000346.1, read as the reverse complement.
GCCTGGTCGGGAAAGACGCTTTCTTTAGATGATCAGATTCGCAACTCGATCAAACTTACAATGCAGAGCGATCTGGATCCGACCGACGTTCAAGTCGAGGCGCTGAGGATCCATTTGTGGTCGTTCGTTCCACCTCCGCCAATCGACGAAATGCGCGAGAACCGTGTGCCGGATCTTGTTGAGCGGGGCAAAGCCATCTTTACGTCACGTGGGTGTGTGGCATGCCACGTCACGCCACGATTCACCAGTCCGGAAAGCTACGATGTTGGTATGGTCGACGAGAAAGGAAATCGCGAATTCAACCCGCCATCGTTGCGAGGTGTGTCTCAACGGCGTCCGTTTTTTCACGACAACCGAGCGAGCACATTGGAAGATGTGTTTTTGAAACATCGTCACCAACTGGATGAAGCGTTGGATGATGAAGAACGAGTGGCGCTGCTGGCGTTCTTGCGGAGTCTATAACGTCGCAACAGGCGACCGAGTTGGGATGAGCACAACTGGGGTGAGTGGATTTGGGGTCAGTTACGGACCGCCCCGCTTCAAGAATGCGACAAGGTCACGGATCTCGTCCTTCGAGAGTTCGTTCAGAAGACCTGTTGGCATCATCGATACGCTCGATTTCTGACGTTCATCGACTTCCGATTTTGGAATGATCAACCGTTCGTTGACGGTCTGAATAGTCACGGCCTGAGGAGTCTCTGCGACGATAAGTCCCGTCACCACTCGGCCGGCATCAGTCGAGAGCACTTCCATTTGATAATCGCGGCTGACGGCTGAAGACGGATCGACTAGGTTCTCGAGAAGGTAATCAATATTGCTGCGTTGGGCCCCGGTCAGATCGGGGCCAATGTTGCCGCCCTGTCCAAAGATGCGATGACAGTTCGCACATTTCTTTTCATAGAGAGCTCGGCCTTTGGCAAGGTCGCCACGATCGATGACCTTTTCAGACAGTTGTTTTTTGTAGTTGGCGATCTGTTGTTTTTGCTCCTCGGGAGTGACGCGAACTTTTCCCCAAGTATCCTGCACACGTTTCAAGACTTGTTGATCACCGAGATTGCGAAGTTGTCTAGCGGTATATGCCGACAAGTCGGAACGGGGGATCCGTTTTGCGTCGACCGCGTCGAGCATGTCCATCGCCCAAGTCGCACGAGATGCAAGAGTCTGTAAAGCGTCTTGGCGCGCTGTCGGCGGGAGCTGGTTGTAGGCGGAGACAATCCACTGTGGTGTCGTCTTGTCGTTGTATTCCGCCAGGCCTTGCAGAGCTAGACGCTGCATGGCTGGGTCGGACAAAAGCGTGTTCAGTAGACTTGGAAGATCGGTTACTCGTTTTCCGATCAGCGATTGCAAGGCTCGCTGACGATCACGCGACGGGAGTTTCAAATCCTCCACCGTTGCCTGCAGGATTGTGAGCGCGAGTGGATCGTCGAAGATCAATGCTAGTCGAATCGCCAAGTTGTGGATTTCGTCATCATCACGCTTTTCAAGAGCCCGAAACGTAGCTGGCCAACTCGGCGGCATTTTTACCGTTCGGCGGCCCTCAAATCCGTTGAGCAAGCCGGCCAAAACCTCTTCACTCGCTCTGCTAGGACTTGCCGTAGCGAGCCACTGGATGATCTGGTTCAATTCTAGCGCCATGTCCGACTCAACGGCGACGCGGCGGGCGATGAAGCGCTGAACCAGTGATACCTTGGTTGTGCGTAGAAGCTGGACGAATCGATCGGGTGCGTCGTTGATAAGTGGATGTGTCGCGTACCAGTACATCTTGGGTAAATTAGCATCTTGATTGTCCTCACCGCGAGCGAGCAGAGCCGGCAGAATACTCCATTGGTCTGCCGGCTGGAGCCGCATCAAGGCGCTCGTCAAGTACAAGCGAACGTATGGCGACGAGCCGGCTGTGGCAATTTCGCGGAACAACGACAAGGCCTTTTTCGGGGCCGTGCCATCTTCGCACAACAACCGAATGGCCCAAGCTTGCACGTAAGGGTCCGGTGTTCGTAGCAGATCAGTGAGGAAATTGTCATCGGCGCCTCCCATCACAGATAATGCCCACAGCGTTCGGAGCTTTTGCGGGGTTTGCTTTTGTGTAACAAACATGCGTTGCAACTGGTTAGTTACCGCCACCATCGATGCGCCAGCCGCGTGTCGTTCCTGTAGTACTCGACGTGCGTGTTGAACGTACCAGTTGTTGGCGTGAAGTTGCCAGTTGGCGAGTTGTTCGTTGTCCGCTGCCGAGATGTCGACCGAACGGTGGATTGGCTTTCCATAGCAGATTTTGTAGATTCGTCCGGTCTGCCGCTGAGTGTTTCGGACACTATGGCATTCGCCCGTGTCCGACCAATCGCTGACGTAGACCGCGCCATCTGGACCGTATTGAAGTGTGACGCCCATGAACCATGGGTCTTCGCAGCGCATCACGTCGCGACCGTGAGTGGCGGAATAGCCCGAGCCCTTTCTATGCAGTATGTCGTTGTTAATTCGCCGGCCGTGGACGTTGTTCAGGAAAGCCGTGTTGCGGTATTGTTGAGGCCAGTTGTCGCCGCGGTAGATCATCATTCCACAATGGGCATGACCGCCACCAGCTTGATCCTCTGCGCTGGACCCCAATCCATCTCGAACGTTTTGAATGCCGACAAAGTGCAAGTGATCTGCAATCGTGTCGATTCGCTCGTAGGCGTACTGACTTGATTTTCTGTTCCGCCACGGTTCGTAGTGGGCACCCGGAATTACATGGAACAAATGCGGATTGACACAGTTGCAGACAAAAGCGTCGCCGTAATCATTCCAGTCGATGCCCCATGGATTCGTCGTGCCGTCGGCGTAGGGCTCCCAGACATGCCGCACGGGATGGTAGCGATAGACGCCACCGTCGAAACGAATGCGCTGATCGTCGGGCGTCCCTGGTTTTCCGACTAGCGACCAATTCGTCCGTCCGTGTGTGCCGTACAGCCAGCCATCGGGACCCCAAGCCAAGCCGTTAGCCAGATTGTGCGAGTTGGCGTGGTTACCAAAACCGTCCAACAGTACCTTTGGCTTGCTGTCCGGTACGTCGTCCCCGTCGCGATCGGGAATAAAGTAAAAGTAAGGTGGTGACATCACCCATACGCCGCCAAAACCGACTTCAACGCCCGTAACGTAGTTCAATTGGTCGTAGAAAACTTTGCGTCTGTCAAACCGACCGTCCCCATCCACGTCCTCGAGGATAACGAGGCGATCCCCCGGCGTGTCGCCGTGGTGCGGGTAGTTGTAAGCTTCAGCCACCCATAGCCTGCCACGGTCATCGATGCAAAACCCGATCGGTTGCATCACATCCGGCTCGGCGGCAAACGTTGTCACGCTAAATCCGTCGGGAACTCGCATCGTCCGCGCTGCTTCGTCGGCTGGTAACGGTGTGTCGGCGTCAGCCGCTGTGGCCGGGACAACGAGAAAACAGCAGCACACAACCAGCATGCCGATTACGAACCATCGCGAGATGGTGGGTTGGCAGGGGCTTTCAATGGTCCGCTCTCGCGAGAAAATAAGTGAGTTAACCGTTGTCATGTTCTTGTTCGTTCTTTGTCTGTTCCAACAATCGTCGGCCCTGGTCCATTTGCGATTTCCACGCCGGCATGTTCTCGTCGCCGACGATGGCGAGAATCTCGTCCAGCGGTATATTCAGGATTGCCTTGTAGAAACCGTGTGAGAACTTCAGTCCTGACATCGGTTTTGGCAAATTCGACTCCACAAGCCGAGTCAAGGATTTCATTTGGTCAACATCGAGGCCGAAGGTCTGCCCCATGCCAATGGTGACCATTTCGGCGGCCAACTCGGCGAGCGCTGAGACGACTTTTTTTGACAGGATCGTGGCGTCGTCAGGGGACAGGTCGAGGAGTTTGACGAGCCGCTTCGACTCAAGTTTCCAGTAACTTTCGTACTGTTGCCGCAGCGCTGCCGCCGGCTCGAGGGCTTGGCCCGCAACGGCGAGTGCCGCAATGGCCGACGCGTCTCGCGGTTGTTGGGGCGGAGGTTCATGTGCCAGTAAGCCGGTCGCAGATGCGACAGCAGCAACGCTAAATCGCATCATTTGGCGTGCAAAAGCGAACATCCACTCTCCCCCTTCTTAGTACATCATTGCTCTTGAACGCCATTCTACCTTTTTTTCGCTTAGCTGCGCTATTCGAGCCGAAGGCGCTAGCCTCGGGTTTTGCAAGATCACGCGGTGCTATCGACAAGACCCGACGCTGTTCTGTCATTTTTTAACATCTTGACGAGCCAGCAATACAAACACGAAGCTCCAGAGCGCCAGCGAGTGAGTTTTTTGCCGCTCTCGAGACTCACCTTGCTTGCGCTTCGTGCTTGTGTGTCCAATGCTCCGGTCTTTCAATTTAGAAGACACTGGCAAAGCCAGTGCCACACATTGTTGCACCCACCCGCGCAAGACCCGACGCTAGCGCGTTCGGATCACAGGACACTGGCGATCGCGTCACAAAGGGGTCGCAAGTTCTGTTCATTGATACCGGCCACGTTAATCCGTCCACTGTTCACGACATAGATCGAGTATTTATTGCGGAGCTCGTCGACTTGCAGTCGCGTGAGCCCGGAGTACGAGAACATGCCTTTTTGGCGAGCGATAAATGAGAAATCTCGTTCCGGCATTCGCCGCTTCATCTGTTCGACAAACGCTGTTCGCATCTGACGGATCCGAGCCCGCATTTCAGCGAGCTCTTCGATCCACATGTCGGTCAATTCCTGGCTGGCGAGTACTTCGCTGACGATTGCGCCGCCATGTTGTGGCGGGTTGCTGTAGTTGGTGCGAACGCTGATCTTGAGATGACTTTGTGTTGCGGCGGCCGCTTCGGGCGTGGATGCAACGGCGGTCAATGCGCCGATCCGCTCGCTATACAGCCCGAAATTTTTGGAAAATGAACTGCAAACTAGCGCGTCGACACAAGTTGAAAGTATCTGTCGCAATCCGAAGGCGTCCTCATCAATACCCTCCCCGAATCCCTGATAGGCGAAGTCCAAAAGCGGCAGCAATTGCTTCTCCCGGACCACTCGTGCTATCTGTTCCCATTGTTCAGCCGTCGGGTCAACACCGGTCGGGTTGTGGCAACAACCGTGTAGGCAAACAGTGTCACCGGCAGGGATCTGTTCGAGATCAGCGAGCATCGCGGGAAAGTCGAGGGAAGTGCCATCTTCGCCCAAGTACGAATAGTATTGGACGTCCAGCCCCGCCGCGGCAAAGACGCTTGGGTGGTTGGCCCAGGTCGGCGTGCTGCACCACATCCGAGCGTGCGGAAAACGTTTCGCCAGGAAATCAGCGGCGACTCGCAGACCTCCCGTCCCGCCTGGCGTCTGCACCGTTCCGCACCGCTCATCGTCGATCCGGTCGCCCCAAAGAAGTGTGCGAACTTGTTTCCCTAAAGCGGCAATCCCGGGTATGCCCAAGTAGCTCTTGGTCTGTTCTCGTTCGAGCAGACGTTTTTCTGCTTCCTTGACGCAGCGGAGGATCGGTGTTGTGTTCTCCTCCGTTTTGTAGACTCCGACACCCAGATTAATCTTGTTGGAATTAGAGTCGCTGCGAAAAGCGTCCGTCAGTCCAAGAATCGGGTCTGGTGGAGCGGCAGTCAGATGCTCGAACATCGAGGGACCTTAGTTTTTCTAAAAAACAAGCCGGACGCAAGAAATGCCGGAATTCTGCAACTTGACGGTCGCCGGTACTCCGTGCGACAATCATAACCTTTGACGTGGTAGGCTCGAAGCCCCCAGCGGTTGTCAACTACGACTAGCGACCGAGTCCAACACGTGCAGGTGCCGACCTTGCACTGGACGCGGTTTGGCCCGGTGACGACCCATTATGAACTGCGGTCAGGGTGCTGATGCACTCCACAACCGCCTGGTATTTTTCGCTCGGCGACCGGTTGCAGGCCGCCCGTTCACGCCTTGGTAAGTAAATTCGAAAGGTAAAGATACGTATGGCCCGACGACGTGTAGGCCTATGGTTGCTGGGTGCCCGAGGTGGCGTTGCCACGACTGCTATTGTCGGTTGGGCGGCCATGAAGAAAAAACTGACGCCACCCGTCGGACTGGTCAGTGAACTTCCACAGTTTTCTAACCTCGACTTTTTCAATTGGGGCGATCTCACCATTGGTGGTCATGATATCCGCAAGACCACACTGATCGAAGAAGCCGAGAAACTACGGGATCAGAGCCGTGCGATTGATGGCGGTCTCATTCGATCCGTGCGAACGGAGTTGAGGAAGATTGACGAGCGGATCCGTCCAGGCGTGTTGTTCAACGTCGGTAGCACGATCCGCAGTTTTGCGACGAAGTCACTGCAGAAAAAAGAGGAATCGCCACGGCAGTCGATCCGACGCGTGCAAAGAGACTTGAGAGCCTTCGTAAAAAACGAAAGACTAGATCAAGTCATCGTTTTGAATGTCGCGTCGACCGAGCCACAGGTCAAAGGCAGCATTCCCGCTAAGTGGGATGATTTCGAATCACTCTTGGAGGATGGTGGTAGCTGCCCACTGCCCGCCAGTTCTCTTTATGCGATCGCCAGCCTCGAACTTGGAATGCCATTCGTCAACTTCACGCCGTCACTCGGGTCGGCCCCTGCGGCGATCGACGAACTGGCGCGACGCAATAACACGTGTCATATGGGGCACGATGGAAAGACGGGAGAGACACTCCTAAAGAGTGCACTCGCGCCAATATTCGCGAACCGACATCTGAACATTATGAGTTGGGTCGGGCACAACATCTTCGGCAACATGGATGGCAAAGTACTGGACGATCCAAGGAACAAGAAAACCAAAGTCGTCAGCAAGGACCGCCTTCTTGGTGAGATCCTCGGGTACGATCCGCAGACACATATCAGCATTGAATACATCGAGAGTTTGGGTGACTGGAAGACCGCCTGGGATCACGTGCACTTCCAAGGTTTTTTGGGCACTCCCATGGCCTTGCAATTTACATGGCAAGGATGCGACTCGATCCTCGCAGCCCCACTGGTCCTGGACCTCGTGCGATTCACAGACTTAGCTCGCCGGCGGGGTGAAACGGGTTTGCTGACTTTCCTGGCAAGCTTCTTCAAGAGCCCGCTGGGGACGACTCAAAACAACTTCGTGAAGCAGTTTCAAATGCTGGAAGACTGGGCTGCGGCTACAGGCGACTGACGTCGTAGTTGGCAACCAGCATGCGACAAGTGGATCGGATCAACATCAAGATGCCGATCACAGCACCTACGAAGATCGTCAATGCCAGCACGCCGACGAACGCTGACGCATCTTTCAGGACGACCGCTACGCAAAACGCGTAGACGATGGACATCAGCAAGAAGACGCTGCTGGTAAGCGATAGCGACATCAGGAAACCAAGTGGAGCGACGACGCTAAGAAAGAAGATGCGAGACCACGTCCGTTCGATCCCGGCACACGTGAGCAATCTCACACCGCCAAACCACCACAAGCCCAGCGGGATACCCAACCACGTCAATGCGACAGCCCTCCCGTGAGAATCCGGTACAGTGGAGATCAACAGGACGGTCAGCAGCTGGATCTGAACGCAGAGAACGGCCAAGTCCAACAAGCGAAATTGCGGCCGCGCCATCGAGTCATAGTTGCGGGCGGCTTGCAACGGGGAAAAAGCGGTAGGGCTCAGGAAAAAACTGAGCATGACGACGATGCCGACGTAAGTGCCCGCCGAGAGTATGTCAGCGTTGATATTCAACTGGCACCCGCTACTACTATTCTTGGTATACAAGAGAGATCTTCGCCTAGCCCAACCATTCTAACGAACGGAAGTCAAAGTGGCACCACCGGATTCTAGCTATTCTTTATTCGCTCGCTCTGAACAAGCTCGCGCTGATCAAGTGAAACCACTTGCGTCGCGAATGCGTCCCGAACGACTGGACGAGATTGTCGGTCAACGCCATATCTTGGGCGATGGCAGGCTCTTGCAACGCTTGCTTGCCGCCGACCGGCTCGGTTCCATTCTGTTATTTGGACCGCCTGGCACTGGGAAAACAACTTTGGCTCGACTTCTTGCCAAGGAGAGTAAACAGCGATTCCGTCAACTGAACGCGGTAACCAGCGGAGTCAAGGATTTGCGGCAAGTGCTCGAAGAAGCCGCGGACGCTCTGCGTGCCGGAGGCGAAAGAACACTGTTGTTCATCGACGAAATTCATCGTTTCAATCGCTCCCAGCAAGATGCATTGCTCCCCGACGTAGAAGATGGTGTGGTGACGTTGGTTGGAGCCACGACATCGAACCCGTATTTTGCGGTCAACAACTCCTTGGTCAGTCGAAGTCAGGTGTTCCAGTTGGAGCCTCTCGATGGAGACGACATTCGAGTATTACTTCAGCGGGCGATCACCGATTCGACAAGAGGCCTCGGCGACACGGCGATTGAGATTACGGACGACGCGATGGATTTCATCGCCCGAACGTGCGATGGCGACGCTCGCCGCGCATTGACTGCTCTCGAGGTTGGCGTCCGTTCGTCTCCGGACTCACCTGTCCGATACGATTTGGAATTGGCAAGGGAGTCGATGCAACGTCACGGTGCAGCCTACGATACGGACGCGCATTACGACACGACCAGCGCTTTAATCAAGAGCGTTCGGGGTAGTGACGCGGATGCCGCCACGTACTGGTTGGCTCGGATGCTCGAAGGTGGGGAGGACATTCGTTTTCTTTGTAGGCGACTGGTGATTCTGTCCAGCGAGGACATTGGAAATGCCGACCCACAGGCTTTGCAATTGGCCGTCGCCTGCATGCAGGCCTGCGAGTTTATCGGGCTGCCGGAATGCCAGTTGACGTTATCCCAAACAATCAACTACCTCGCCTGTGCGCCAAAGTCCAACGCGGCAACGGTCGCCATCGGCGAAGCGCGAAATGACATTCGTGAAGACCGGATCGTCCCGATTCCTCGACACCTTCGCGACGCTCACTATCAAGGTGCCTCAGCTCTAGGTCATGGCGACGGGTACCAGTACAGTCACGATGCCGCGGACGGCGTTGCGGCCCAAGAATACCTGGGGATCGATCGACAGTATTACCGGCCCACCGATCGAGGATTTGAAGCGGAATTGCAACAACGGATCGAGCGGATTCGCGAGCGGTTGAATGGGAAAGAGTGAACTGCGGACATCAATGTTCCGCCACTCGTCCGTCCGCACTCCATTGAATCGATTGTGACTCGTGGACCTTAGCTGCCGTCGTCGAAGGCTGAGTCGAATGCACGGCCACTGGGAGCGAAATCCAATCGCTTGGTGAATTCGCAGGCTTCGCGAGCGCCGAATTCTCGTTCCATGCCCGAATCTTCCCACTCGATCGAAAGCGGGCCGTCGTAACCGATGTCGTTCAGCGCGCGAATGATCTCTTCGAAATTCACACCGCCACGGCCTGGACTGCGGAAGTCCCAACCTCTTCGGTGGTCCCCAAAATTGAGGTGGCTAGCGAGGATCCCTGAACGACCGTTCAATGTTGTGATCGCGTCCTTGATGTGGACGTGATAGATGCGGTCGGGGAAGGCGCGAATAAACTCGACCGGGCAGAGACCCTGCCAGTGCAAATGACTCGGGTCAAAGTTGAACCCAAACTCCTCGCGGTTACCAAGAGCTTGCAAAGCTCGTTCTGCTGTGTGCAGGTCGAAGGCAATTTCGGTGGGGTGTACTTCCAACGCGAACTTTATCCCACACTCGGCGAAGACGTCCAAGATCGGATCAAATCGTTCGACCAGCAGATCGAAGCCAGCGTCAATCATCGATGCCGGGACGGGCGGGAACGAGTAGTTGAGGTGCCAAATACTTGAACCCGTGAAACCGTTCACAACACCGACCCCGAATTTCTGAGCGGCACGTGCCGTGTTCTTGAGCTCCTCGATCGCGCGTTCGTTAACACCGGTTGGATCTCCGTCACCCCAGACGTGCGGTGGAAGGATGGCCTGATGGCGTTCGTCGATCGTGTCGAGCACAGCTTGCCCGACCAAATGAGCGCTGATGGCATGACACTGCAAATTGTGCCGGTCGAGCAACTCACGTTTTTGCGTGCAGTAGCTGTCGTCAGACATTGCCTTGTCAACTTCGAAGTGGTCGCCCCAGCATGCGAGCTCAATACCGTCGTACCCAAACTCGCTTGTTTTGCGAGCCATTTCTTCAATCGGTAGATCGGCCCACTGGCCCGTAAAAAGAGTGACTGGTCGTCCCATCAGATGCGCTCCTTAAGTCGGTCGCTCGTTGTAGGTTCTATTCTGAGAATTCCATTTTTCTAGTGAGCAATTATTGTGTCGCTCTTAGACCCAGGACGCAACCGGGGCAGGCGAGCGTTCATCGTTTTAGAAAGTGGGAATTATCAGTCAGGTTTAGCGATTGCAAAGAGTTTAAGGCTCCGAAATTCTCCTATACATGTGCCGCTGCTCCGCTGGCCTTGTGTGTGTCGGGCCTTGTCCGGTCGGCTGCGCTTGCGACAAGGGCAAAGCCCCGACCAACGCGAGAAGGCAAAAAGTCACGTGGGGGAATTGTCATTAGTCATTTGTCAATAGTCAGGTTGCATTTGAAGGGTGAGTCTTGGGGGAATCGGCTTACGCGGGCGGAAGACCGATTGATTGGTTTTTGGTGTACGGATCATCACGGATGTACTTGGCTCAATTCAGTTCTAGAAAAGCGGTGACACGTCACCGCACTCCAAAATCCGGAGTCCCCCGGCTTGTCGAGCCTTCAGTTGAATCGCGGTTATCTTACGCGATCCGGTACATAGGCAGCACCGAAAAATGACTATTGTCTATTGACTAATGACAAATTGAACGCGGACAGACCCTTGCGTTCGTTACTCTGGCGGACGGTCCTTGGGCTTGGTCGTCGTGATCCAAAGAAAGGGCTTGTTGGCTTCGTCCATTCGCAGATACGGCTTGAGGCCGCCCTGTGCGAGAGTCGCTTCGAGGATTCTCTTGTAATAGGTCCTCTTGAGCGGGTACTTGGCGGTTAATTCTCCGAGTCTCAAGCCGTCGCGAACCATAGAATTGTGGTCGAATAGGACTGGAATTTTCAACCGTGGGGCGATGCTGTCAATGATCTTCGACATCGGCGTGCCCTCGGCTATTTCAACGGTCAGATAATTGAAAAGTGTTGGTGCGGCTTGCTTGGTGGCTCCCTTGTGTGCCCAGCCGATGGGCCAGACTTCACCTTGGTGTTTCACCGGGTCAACCACAACGAACCGAATCTTCCCTTTTTGTTGCCGTAGTGTCAGGGCGAGACCCAGTGGCCGCAGCGCGGCGGTGAGAGCCGTGCCAACGCTCACGCCTTTTAGTTCGTCGAGCACCTCTTGATCGGTGTAAAGTTTGCGCTTCGCGAGTGGGTCGACTTCCAGAGGCACGTCGCCAAGGAGACGTTGCATTTGTGTAATCGCTTGATGGGTCGTCAGGCCTTTCGTCTCGAAAGAGACAATCGCTTTACAGACGGTGTGCGCGGCCTCAAGATTTTTCGATGTCAGTCCAAACGCTCCACGAGCCAAAGTGACGCCATCGACACCCTCGTCGATGAGTTTCTCAACCCAAGATGCGAATTTTTTCATGTCGCGATTGGAAAATGCGCCGCCCGGTACAATCATCCGATTTCGAACATCGAGGACACCGGTCACTCGATAATGAGGCCGAGTTTCGGTGCCGACGTTTTCTACTTTTGGCTCGTCTCGGCGACTTCCCCGCCGCATGCGAAAACGGACACCCTTCACGCTCTTCATCGCCTCGTACCAATCCTGCTGTTCGGTTAGCGACGTATTGCCACCGGTTACCAGCTCTAAGTCGATGATGTCCTGAGCGGTAACGATCGAAGACAACAAGGAAAGTGTGGCCACTGAAAGTGTGATTCGAAAGTTCATGCTCAACTCCGAAACAAGGCAGGAATGTTGTATCCGTCCGACCGGTCTGCTCTCTAGCTTGTTACCGCTTCGGGCAACAACTGATCCAGTTCGTCAACTAATCGATCGAAACGCTGAAGTGCGGTGGCGACGGCATCCGGTTTCTCCATGTCGACACCGGCACCGCGAAGGAGGTCAAGCGGGTACTTCGAGCAGCCGCTTCCGAGGAAATTGAGGTAGTCTGCCAATTCGGTTTCCCCGCCGTCGAGGACACGCTGACTCAATGCAATGGCCGCGGACATGCCAGTGGCGTATTTGTAAACGTAGAAGCTGCGGTAGAAATGAGGGATACGAAAACACTCCAAAGGCAGTTCATCGTCGATGGCGAAGTCCGGACCGAAGTAGGCGTCCAGCAACTCGCCGTAGACATCCTTAAAGGTGGCAACGGTCAGCGGTTCGCCCTGTTCAATCATCGCATGCGTGATCTTCTCGAATTCCGCAAACATCGTCTGCCTGAAGATCGTGCCGCGGATGTTATCGAGTTCACGGTTGATTAAGTAGGCCCGCTCCTGTTCGGATTCTGCCTGAGCCATTAAGTGCTTACTGAGCAATTGTTCGTTAAACGTGCTGGCAACTTCGGCTACGAAGATCGTGTAGTTGTAGTAGACGTAGGGTTGAGTCTTCGCGGACAAATAGGTGTGCATCGAGTGCCCAGCTTCGTGCGCCAATGTGAAAACGTCATCCAGAACGTCTTCCTTATAGTTGATCATGATGAACGGATCACTGTCGTAAACGCCGTAACTAAATGCCCCGCTTTGTTTCCCTTGATTTGGGTACCGGTCGCACCAACGACTCCTCAAGCCCGATTCCAACACACGCGTGTATTCTTCGCCCAGCGGCTGCAGCGATTCAATGATCTGCTCAACGGCCACATTCCACTTTCGTTGTTGCCGTCGGTCAGCGAGGATGGGGACGTAGGTGTCGTAGTGATGAATCTCCTCGAGACCCATCTTGCGGCGACGTAGATCGTAGTACTTGTGCAGTGCCGGCAGGTTGGCACGCACGGCGTCGATTAGGCCGTCGTAGACACTGAGAGGAACGTTGTCGGCAAACAACGCCTGTTGAAGACATCCTTCGTATCCGCGAGCTCTGGCGTAATAGACATCGCCTTGGATGGAACCGTTGAGTGTAGCGGCGAGGACATGTTCATGATCGGTGAACTGGACGTAGTACTGGTGAAACGCTGTGCTGCGGACCTCTCGCGAGGGCGACTCCAACAACTGGCTTAACGTCGCATGGCTCAAGTCGACCTGCCTCCCTTGTTCGTCGACAACCGTGCCGAACTTGAGGTCGGCATCGTGCAACTGGCGAAACGCTTGGGAGGCGGTCTGTGCCATCTCGCCCTGCATGGCGAGCAATCGTTCTTCGTTGGTCGTCAGAGTGTGGCGTTTGTAACGCAGGATTCGCTCCAACAGTAGACGGTATGGCGCCAAGGCCTCGTCGGACGTCATTTGCTCCATTTGTTCATCGGAGATCGCCATCAGCTCAGGGCGGATAAAGCTGGCTTTTTGGCTGGCATCCGTGGCCAAGTGCTGGTAGCGCCCCATCATTTCCTGATACGCGCTGTCTGTCTGGTCTTCGGTGGACTTCAGGTAAGCGTAGACGCCCAGGCGGTCGGCGAGGCGGTCCACTTCAACGTCGAAGGAGAGGCAGTCGGCAAGTGATTTTGCCGAATCAGCGAGTTTTCCTTGAAATTGGGCGTATCCCTCGATTTTCTCTTTGAGCACGGCGAGGTCCGCGGACCAGGCCTTGTCGTCGCGGAAGAGAGACGCGAGATCCCACGTGTTCTCGACTTCGACCTCGTCCCGCCGTGGAAGTTTGACACTCGTGCTCATTCGCTTTGATTCCTTTCCCATGGGAAAACAAGGGGACTGCGGCTGAAAGGCGCTTGTCCCATCCATTCGTTACTTTACGCCACTGCGGCCGAGGTTGACGACAGCGATGTGCACTTTTCGAGGTGTCTCCGGCAAAATCTACCAGCGAAGGACACCGGCACCCCAGGCCAAGCCAGCGCCAAACCCGGCCAACAAGATGTGATCGCCCTCGTGAATGCGACCAGCGGCTTGTGCTTCGGCCAAAACCAGCGGAATACTGGCGGCCGACGTGTTCCCATAGCGGTCGAGGTTGACGAAAACTCGCTCTCGATCAATTCCCAAGCCGTCGATGGCCGCATCGATGATCCGCATGTTGGCTTGGTGGAAGACCACTAGCGAGATGTCGTCCAACGTTAATTCCGCCTTAAGCAACACGTCCTCTGCGGCGTCCTGGATCATTCGCACGGCCCATTTGAAGACCGCCCGCCCGTCCATCGCCAAGTACTGTCTCCCCTCGGAAATCGTCTCACTGGTGAGGGGCTCGACGGTCCCGCCGCCCGGTATCCAAAGCAGGTCGCTACCCGAGCCATCGGCGCCGAGCGTATACGCTAACAGCCCCCGAGACCGGTCTGCGGGTCCCAGCAACACGGCTCCTGCGCCGTCCCCAAACAGTGGATACGTCTTGCGGTCGACGGGATTCACGGTGCGAGACATCAAATCGGCGCCAATCACGAGAACCCGATTTGCCGCCCGGTTGGCAACAAACTGCATGCCTGTCACCAGGGCATACATGAACCCGGCGCACGCTGCACTGATATCCATCGCCGGTGCTCTAGCACCCAATTTGTGCTGGACGAAACATGCCGTCGACGGCATGGGCATGTCCGGTGTAATGGTGGCAACCAAGATCAAGTCGAGTTCAGAGGGCGACACGTCGGCTGCTTCCAGGCAGGCCACGGCGGCTTCGTACGCCACATCGCTCGTTACGATTCCCTCCGCCGCTCGACGACGTTCACGGATTCCCGTTCGCTGGACAATCCAGTCGGCGTCAAAACCAAGCTCGGACAGGTCTTCGTTTCGGACGACCTCCGCCGGCGCAAAACAGCCCGTGGACAGGATCTGGGCTCCCGTCACGACCGCAAGCGGGCTACGTCCGGACGGCTGGACTTTTCGGCTCTCGGCGGGGCGGTCGGAACTATCGCCCGGCTCCGGAGAACTCGAATGAGTGTGGACTGTAGAAGACATAGCTTGATAAACGAATCCGGACGTTGAGGGGTTTGGTCAATATACCAAATAGTGTGGCGGGCGGGTACCAAAGCCGCGTGTTCGACCCGCAAAAGACGCTATCCAAATCGCTTTTTGCCGCCCGATATCGCTGCATACCACTCGATAGGATGGTGGCTTTGCGTGCACTTTAGTCGATATGTCTCCACTTTGGCGTCGAATTTCCCCCATGTGAACCCATGTCATGGCCGCAATCTCCGCAGTAGCGCAAGTCTGTTAAACGTCCACAGTTGTGGTGATATGTTGGCTCTGAGCGAAGAAAAATGTACGCCAACACCCCCCATCAGGGGGTGTCCGGTCGAATGCAAGAATAATACATTGGCCTGTGCCTAGAAAGGTGTTCGAATTGGAGCATCAATCTGGCCAGACCTACCTGACTCATTAGTTTCGTCTTACCTTTGTGAGAACCTATGTGCCTACTGGCTATTCAATATCGTTTGGGTCCAGAGTCCCCTATTTTGGTCGCTGCCAATCGTGAAGAGTTTTACGATCGGCCCAGTACAGTCCCGTCGATTCAGTCCGGTAAACCTCGCATTCTTTGCGGTGTTGACCAGCAGGCTGGTGGCACGTGGCTAGGAGTGAACCAACACGGCATGTTTGTGGGTGCATCGAATCGCACCAAGACGACGCCACCTTTGGTACCTCGGAGCCGCGGTGTGCTCTGCAAGGAGCTTTTGCGAGCCGGGTCAGCGCGAGAAGCCGTTGATATCGCCCTGGAAGCTATGGCTCAACGCGAGTACGACGGCGTAAATTTCGTGGTGGCCGACGAGGAGAGCGGCTGGGTCGTTCATGGTGGCGACGACTACGAAGTTGTCGAATTGAACGAGGGATTGAGCATTATTGCCAACGGTGATGTCAACGATCCCCGCGACGAGCGAGTAAAGCTGGCTCATCGTCTTCTGACCCTGCAAACCCTTGATTCCCCGGTGAAGTTCTTGGCTGTCGCCAGCAAAGTTTTTGCTCGAGCTCCAACACCTCCCGGACGTCCTAGCATGGTAATTCGGGGACGTGAGCGAGGTACGGTGAGCTCTACTTTGTTAGCTCTGGGCAAGAAACCACGCGATGCGATTTTCCAATTCGCCGATGGTGCTCCTGACGAAGTGAAGTATGAGGACTATTCACCTCTGCTGCGGGATATCTTGAGTCGAGGCCTGCGGGAATCGCGGACCCGTGCCCAAGCCTAGAATCTGCTTGTGAGTTAGGCAATGTGTGCCACAAGTGCCACACCTTGCGCTAACTGAATAGCTCGGTAATTGGAAAGCCCTTGTTGGCGACGGTGAACGGGCGGCCAGACGGGGAGAAGTACTTCTGCTCGAGGGGAAGTCCCAGTGCCTGGGCAATGGTCGCACTCAAATCGGCTGGCGACGCGCCATTTTCCGCTGGGGCCGATGCTATCTCGTCCGTCGAACCGTAGACCTGTCCGCCCTGAATACCTCCACCGGCGAGCAGGCAAGTAAAGGCTCCTGGATGATGATCGCGGCCCGTGTTGTCGTTGATTTTCGGCGTCCTTCCGAACTCCGAAGCGACGACGACCAACGTCTCGTGAAAAAGGCCCTTCGACACCAGATCTCTCAGCAGGGCTTCCAGGGCCTGATCGAGATTGGCGGCCTTGTTCGGCAGGGTCGTGAAAACATCACGGTGATGGTCCCAGCCGCCGAATTCCACTTCCACGAATCGAACACCCTGTTGGACCAACCGTCTCGCTAGTAGGCAGCCTTGCCCGAGGGGATTGTTCCCAAAGCTTTCCTTGACCTTCTCCGGTTCCAAGGAGATGTCAAACGCCTTCAAATCACGGCTCTTCAACAGCTTCGCCGCTTCTCGGTATAGCTGAGTGTAGGCCTGAACTTCGGTGTTCTGGTATTGCCGCCTAAACTGACGGTCGAATTGTGAAGAGAGCGTCAGACGACGTTGGAATTGATTGTCACTAAGGTATTTCGGTGGCTTGGTGTTTTTCAATCCGGTCTTGGCACTAGAGATCGGCACCGGTGCATCCTGTGATTTCAGAAATCCGCCAAGAGGGTGCTTGTTTCCATTGCCGATCACGACGGAACTCGGAAGAGTTGGGTTCATTGATGGAAGAACATGACTGGTCCAGGCGGCAAGGGACGGATGGCGAATCGAACCCAGTGGGCGATAGGCCGTTCGCATCAGGTACTGTCCCTGCTCGTGGGCACCGGTTTCCGTGGTAAGAGATCGGACCAGCGCCAGCCCTTTCATCAGCTTTGCGACTTTTGGGAAGTGCTCACTGATTTGGATGCCGGGAACGGTCGTGGAGATCACCTCGGTGTCGCCTTGAACCTCGCTACCCGGCTTGGGGTCGAACGTGTCCAGTTGGCTCATGCCGCCGGTCATGAAGAGAAAAATGACACGTTTGGCCGTAGCTTTTGGCTGTCCCTCTGCCGCTGCGGCGCTGTTGATCAGCGAGAGTGATGCCGGCAAGAATGAGACGCCGAGTAGCGACTTGGCCGCGGTGGTCATGAAGTTTCGTCGCGAAGATTCGTCCGCGTTTAGCAACAGATCTCTCATCGTTGATCGCCTGAAAGTAAAGGGCGTCGTATTTTTGGTCTTACTGTACGAAAAGGAATTCACGAGTGTTGATCAATGCCCAAATGACATCGCCGTAGCCAGCGTTTCCTTTTCGCATCTCTTTGAATGCGATAGCGCGCTCGCCGGAATCCGGGTAGCGGCTGAGTATGCTCAGAAAGATGACATCGACTTGTTCCCGTGCCGACTTGGCCCTCAAGAGATTATCGTAGGTGACCGAGCCCTTTTCGAGCATCATGTGGGTAATTGGGCCGTTCCACATGGTCAGTATTTGCGGGACGGTGGCATCATCGTTGGATCCGCTAATCAACTCGCGGTCGCCCTGACCGAACTCCCGCAGGAAGTGACCGACGGGCGCCGGGAGCGGTTGTTCGGACGCTCGTACCAACAACATGCCCTTGTACGAACTACTCTTTCGAAAACGTGCCATCGCCTTCTTTCCGACCTGTTCGTCAAATTCTTCCGCACGTTTTGTCACTTCCTCCGCTGTCACCGTCGCTAAGTCGAGGTTCGCGATACGGCTAAGTTGCTTGACACTCGGCCGTTGAAACGACTCCGGGTAGTACACTGCGAGCGTCAAGATGGCGTCCCATGCCTGCTCCGCCGACATGCGGTGTAGCAGCGGGCCAGGGAACATATAATCCGTGTCCAAGTCGAGGTTTTGCGTGCTGGCTTGTCGCTGGTATGCGTCGGTGTAATACAAGATTCGCAAGAACTCTTTTCGGTTGTAATTCAATCGATTCATTTCGGATACGAGCAAGTCGAGCAATTCAGGGTGGCTCGGCTTGGAATCGTTGCGGATATCGTCGATTGGTTCGATCAGACCTCGTCCGAAGACACGCTTCCAGAGTCGGTTGGTGATCGCCACAGTAAATCGCGGGTTATCTCGACTGGTCAACCAATCGGCAAACGCTTTCGACTTTGAGGTCTTGGCCGTGAGCTTCGGTTGTTTTCCGAAAGGAACTCCCGGTACGACGACTTGTTTGGCCTTGGCATTGTCATAGGCATAGTCGTCTGGGTAGCGCAGATTCGCCTTTGTTTCATTCACGTAATACAGGTTGGCACGCAACAGTCGATTAAACGTCCCGTTTGGCTTCTTCTCCGGAAACTTCTCCTTCAACTCCTTTTGCACTCGCTGGACTGGGTTGCCATTGGCGTACCCTTTCGTCTGACGATTCTGACGAGTTCTGGTGGAAAAAGTGAGTGCTGCAAGCTCATAGAATTCTCTCTGAGTCCACGAGTCGAAGGGGTGGTCGTGGCATTGGGCACATCCGATCTGAGTGCCGAGGAATACTCGTACCGTGTTGTCGAGTCCGGACAATTGCATGCCGTCATCGCGCAGGAGGTAACCCGTTGCCGGTGAGTCCCAAATTTTGCCCTGGGACGCCAGCATTTCGTGGACCCAACGGTCGTACGGTTGGTTCTCAGCCAGGCTCTGCTTGATCCAGGCCAAATACGGTTCGGCAATCTGATTTCCCTGCGGGCGGTCCTTGAGCCGTAAGATATTCGCCCAATAGTTGAATGTGTGACTAACGTTGCCGGGCGAACTGAGCAATCGATCGATCAGATCTTCACGTTTGGACGGTACGCTGGAATCGAGGAATTGCCGTGCTTGGTCGAGTCGTGGAATCGTGCCGGTGATTTCGAGGTAGACTCGCCGCAGAAACTGTGCGTCGTTCAGCTTGGGATTGGGTTTAACATTGTGATAGTCGTAGTTGACTTTTAACAGGTCGTCAATTCTGCTAGCGACCTGGAGGGCTTTCTGTCGCATCGCTGGCTTCACTCGCTTGACGCTCGCGTATTGCTCTTTCGTCAGCGGACGGCCACGCGGGATTGGTGACGGTTTCGGCTTCTTGGCCTGAGCCAAAATGATCGTGGGAGACGTCAAGATCATCGTCACTGCAAACACAAGGCAAAGCGGACGGAGAAAACGCTGAAACATAGTATCTCTCGTTGGTGAAGATCTGAACGGAAAGAGATCGAGGCGAACCATCGAACAATTCCGAAGGGGCCGCTGCAAGATGGCGGCAAATCGTCAAAAATAGAAATTGAGAAATAGGGACAAGCAACACCTATCTTAACATCGTTTTCGACTGCGGGGCAAGCGATTGGCAACCTCACGGAGGGCGGCACGTGATTGAACAAGCGGCATCGGCACTTTCCATCCAATCAGAACGGCGATTCGACTCGACCGCCGAGTCGGCTGACGAGGCCGCTCGCCGGGCGTGCGACAACATTCGCAAACAGGATCCTTCCGGCGAAGCGTGGCAGCTGCTTTTTATCTTCACATGTGGAGAATTCAACGAGTTTTTCGCGGAGATCGTGGATACGATTCGCGAGTCAATCCCTGTCGAACACGTGGTTGGCTGCACAGCGGAGGCGGTTTTGGGTGTTGGTCAGGAAGCGGAAGAGGGCTCGGCAATCTCGCTGCTCACTTTGCGAACCAACGGTCATTGGACGCCGCTACGTCTTGAATTCGAGCGGACGGACGAGGAGAGTAGGATCATCGGGTGGCCAGATGATTGGGCGCGCGGTACACCTGACGACGCGCAGGTCGTCTTGCTGGCCGACCCGTTTACCTTCCCCGCCGACTTCCTTTTCGAGCAACTCAACGACAACCGACCTGGAATCGAGGTTTTTGGAGGCATGGCCAGCGGCGCCGCGCAGCCCGGCGACAATCGTCTGGCCCACTCGGAGACGGTGTATCGAGACGGCGCCGTGGGTGTCGTTTTTCATGAACGCCGGTGGGCATCGTTGGTCTCTCAGGGTTGCCGACCGATCGGTCGTACCTTCGTGATCACGAAAGTGGAAGGTAATGTCATTCTTGAACTGGGTGGACTCCCGGCGTACGACCAATTGATGACGGTCTATGCGGAACTGCCTAATCAGGAGAAGCAACTAGCCCAAAAAGGCCTCCATTTGGGCCGCGTTGTCTCGGAGTACCTGGAGGAGTTCACTGCCGGCGACTTTTTGATTCGAAATGTGATTGGTGCCTCTCCGCAAGACCAAGCCATTGCGGTGGGTGACTACATGCGGGTCGGCCAGACCGTTCAGTTTCACTTGCGAGATGAAGATTCAGCGGACATCGATCTTAAACGGGGTCTGCAGTCAATTCCAGCGGCACAACGGAACGCATCAGCCGCCTTGCTGTTTACATGTAACGGGCGGGGGTCGCGGATGTTCGCACAACCGAATCATGATGCTGCTGCACTGCAATCTGAACTTGGTGACATTCCAGTCGCCGGCTTTTTCGCTCAGGGTGAATTTGGGCCCGTGGGCGGCAAGAACTTCGTGCATGGACTTACCGCCAGTCTTATCACCCATCTCGGCGACGTTCGACGGGAGGGGTGAATCAATCGACTGTCAAGACCGTCGCAGGAAGATGACCATCGTTGTCCGTTTTTGGGTCGTAATTTATACTGCCCCGATTCCAGCCCACTGGCACCTACCTCCTCGCACAACCGATGACCGAAACGTCCAACTCACGAGAAAGCGGTTCGTCCTTATTCCTAGGCGTCGACGTCGGCGGGACGGGGATCAAGATGGGCGTTGTCGACGACGCTGGGCAGCCCTTGGCCATGTCGCGTCTAGACACGCTGGAAGATCGCGGGCCGGAGGACGCGTTACAGCGAGTTTACGCCGCGGCTCAACAACTTTTCGAAAAGAACCAGCTTCCCTGGGAGTGCCTGGCAGCCATTGGACTGGGTGTTCCCGGGACGATGGATATTCCCCGCGGATTGATTCTGGCTCCTCCCAATCTGCCCCATTGGCGAAATTTTCCAATCCGTGATCGACTCGCTGAGATTGCTGGTCGCCCTGTCGCGTTTGCCAATGATGCCAACGCGGCAGCTTACGGTGAGTTTTGGATCGGGAGGGGGGAAACCTGTGACAGCATGATCATGTTGACGTTGGGCACTGGAGTAGGTGGCGGTGTGATCGTCAACGGCAAGTGCATCGACGGGAGCAACAGTTTTGGATCCGAATGCGGTCACTTATTGGTCGACTCGCGGGAAGATGCGAGGTTGTGCGTCTGGGACGGAGGCCAGGGCCAGTTAGAAGCATATGCTAGCGCCAGTGCGGTCGCACGACGCATGCACGAGCTGCTCAAGGCCGGTGAGCCATCCAGTTTGCGAGAAGGGGTTGCTGATTTTGAATCACTGACCCCCCTGGACTTGGCGGTGGCAGCGGACGACGGTGATGAGCTCTCGTTGAGAATCATCGCCGAGGCGGGACGATACCTGGGCATCGGAATTGTGACGCTGGTCCACGTGATCGATCCGGGAATGGTCGTCTTAGGGGGGGCGATGAATTTTGGCGGAGACGAAGCACCTGCCGGTCGATATTTCCTGCAGGCGATCAAGGACGAGTTCCGGCGTCGCGCTTTTGACGTCGTGCGTGACACAACCGAAATCGCCTACGCCTCGCTGGGATCGGATGCCGGGTACATTGGCGCCGCGGGGTACGCTCGAATGTCGTGTAGCTAGTGGCCTAGTGGGGACGAAAATGTAAGGTACTGGAAATACCAGCACGAAGCGCAAGAGCGCAAGCGAGTGAGTCTCGAGAGCGGCAAAAGACTCACTCGCTTGCGATTCGTGCTTGTATTGCCGTCTCGTCGAGATTTGAGCCGAGGCGCCAATGCCTCAAATGGGGCAGGCGACAAGCGGTTGGGCGTCGGGGCAACTAGAATGAACTAGGAACGGTAACGAAAGCGGTCTAGTCGCTTGAGGTCCACTGCGATAGTCTGTTTTCGTCTCGGGTGCAGCTTGTCGGGTTGATATGGCCCTGCAATGGGCTCAACCGACGATTGTCTGAGAACTTGAATAGAAGAGATGGCCTGAACTTGACGTCAATTCCCACGAAGAACATCCGCAACTTCTGTATCATTGCTCATATTGACCACGGCAAGAGCACATTGGCTGACCGCATGTTGGAATCGACTGGTACGGTGGAAAATCGCAACCAGAAGACCCAGCTCCTAGACGACATGGAACTCGAGCGAGCGCGGGGAATTACGATTAAGGCCCGTGCCGTGGCGATGAAATATCGGTTGGGCGAGACCACCTACGAGCTGAATCTGATTGATACGCCGGGACACGTCGATTTTCAATACGAGGTATCTCGGTCGATGGCTTGCTGCGAGGGGGCCCTGTTGGTGGTCGACGCTTTTCAGGGAGTCGAAGCACAAACGGTGGCCAACACGTATGCCGCCGTGGATCAAGAGTTGACGATCCTGCCGGTGATCAACAAGATCGACCTGCAAAATGCTCGTGTGGATGAGATCATCGCCGAGATCGAACAGACATTGGGAATTGATGGCACAGAGGCCATGCCGGTGAGTGCCAAGACGGGCGTTGGGATTGACGACCTGTTGACTACGATCATTGAACGGGTTCCTGCACCGGTCGGCGATCCGGACGGTCCATTACAGGCGATGGTCTTCGACTCGCATTACGACGCGTACCGCGGTGTTATCACGTACGTACGTGTGATAAACGGTCGGTTGCGACGCGGAGAAAAAATCCGCTTCCTCCGCGGTGGATCGACACACGAACTGATGGAAGTCGGGCAGTTTCGCCCTCAACAGATTGCCTGTGACGAACTGTCAGCTGGTCAGGTCGGATACGTGATATGCAACATCAAGTCACTGAGTCAGGTTCACGTTGGTGACACGATTGGCACGGTCAAACATTCGGCGGAACCACTGACGGGCTACAAGGAGCCCAACCGGATGGTCTATTGCGGTCTCTATCCATCCGACGGTCAAGACTTCAGCGAACTGCGTGACGCACTGAACAAGTTAGCAATCAACGACCCCAGTTTTGAGTTCGAGCCGGAGACAAGTGACGCGCTTGGCTTCGGATTCCGTTGCGGCTTCTTAGGCCTGCTGCACATGGAGATCGTCCAGCAGCGTCTCGAACAGGAATCATCGGTAGACCTTGTTCAGACAGCGCCTAACGTGACCTATGAGATCGCGTTGACGACCGGCAAGGTCCTGGAGATACACAAGCCACAAGATGTGCCCAATGTCGGTGACATCGAAGAATTTCGACAGCCGATCGTCCGAGTCAATTTTGTGCTACCGGTCGAGTACATTGGATCGACGATCAAGTTGTGTCAGGACCGGCGCGGAATTCGACAGGGCACGGAATATCTCTCACCGACGAGGGCCATGTTGACATACGACTTGCCTCTGGCGGAGGTCATTTATGATTTGCACGACAAGCTCAAGAGTGCAACTCGAGGTTACGGAACGATGGACTACGAGTTGTTGGGTTATTTTCCAGCCGACCTCGTGAAATTGGATATGTTGGTGAACGGAAAATGCGTCGATGCGTTGAGTGTCATTTGTCACCGAGCGGATGCGGACCGCCGCGGTCGCGCTGTTGCCAAGAAACTAAAATCCGAGATCGAGAGGCACATGTTTGAGGTGGCAGTCCAAGCGGCGATCGGATCACGTGTGATTGCTCGTGAAACTGTGCCGGCGTTACGCAAGAACGTAACCGCCAAATGTTATGGTGGTGATATTTCGCGTAAGAAAAAGCTGTGGGCCAAGCAACGTGAAGGGAAGAAACGGATGAAATCGATCGGAAAGGTCGACATTCCGCAAAAGGCCTTCATGGCGGTCTTGGACACGGGCCAAGAGTAGATCCGTGCGATCGACTTGTCTCCGCCTCGCGATGCTTCTGGCCGTGTTCACAGCTTGCTACGCAGTGACACAGAGTGATCGGCTGCGGGGCATGTCACAATCGCACACTGTTGTCAGTGGTTCGATGGCCGCTGCTATTCTGGGGCCGCATTACCGCCAAGAGTGTGCAGAGTGTCGATTCACTCTCATTTGTGGTGCCGACACAACTGACGTGAGACAGAACGTTGTCTGCCCGAACTGCGGAGAAAGTCAATCGTGGAAAGCAGACATTCTCCCTCAACGCGGTGACGCCGCATGGATCGATACAAACGCTCCAATGCGGCGATGGCATGTATTCGCTTACCACAACGACAACGGTGAGACCGGGGTGAAACGGTTGATCGGGATGCCGGGTGAACAGATTACTTTCAATGAGGGTGATGTCTTCGCCAACGGGAATCGCCTGCAAAAGACCGCAAGTCAGTTTCGTCATGTTCGCCAATTGATTCACGATGACCGCTTTCAGCCATCGTCGGCAAACGCGCCGCAACGCTGGCGCGCTGTGCCGGTCTCCACGACCCAGTGGCAGCGGACCTCGAATGGTTGGTCGTTTGCCGCCGCTGAGTCTGGCGACAAGTCTGTTCTCCGCTACCATCACTTTTTGGCCTATGAATCACCGTTGTCGAGCGATACTCCGCAGGTTATTCAAGATGACTGTCCTTACAACGCGAACATCTCTCGATCCTTGAATACGGTGGACGATGTGGCGGTCGAGGCAGACGTGACTCTGGCGAAAGAGACTTGCCTCATCTGGCGGTTTGCCACACGCTCGGGCGACGTCATCGTCCGGGTACAGGGGTCGGGACATCTGCGTTTACAGCACGGGTCTCAACATCGGAGTTGGGTAATCTACCCAGGTCGGGGAGCTAAGAACCTGTTGGTCGGGATTTGCGATCGCCAAGCAATCTGGCAATGGGGAGAAGCGTCGGGGACGATGGAATTGCGTTGGCGAAACGAGCGGCACGCTTCGGTGACTCCGGTCGAAGTCGCGGCCAGCGGCGGCAAGGCGAGGCTGACGAACCTCCGCCTTTGGCGGGATGTATATTATTTCCGACCCGCCTATCTTCAGCGTCAGCAGATGCTTTCGCGTGGGTCGTGGTTCGTGTTGGGGGACAATGTACCCGTTTCCGTGGACGGTCGGCATCAACAGGGAGGTGTGCGAGGCAAACGATTTCTTGGGGAAGTGAACATCTGGCCACGTGAATCAGGGCCATCAAATTGAGAAGTAGCTGCCAAATCTGAACCATCTCGGATACTGTGCCCCGCGAAATTCCGCTATATTTCGTGTTTAGCAGCGAAACGTCGGGTTTGGCGTTTCCGGACTCCAATGGGCGACCTTAAACGACGAATAACTACGTTCCGATCAACGGAACGACGAGCGGGGCGAAATGGCCCGGCCAAATAACTCAATTGCAACAAAGCCCTCAAACGAGATTCTATGAGCAAGACGTCAGCGAAACGAAAAAAGTCGCGCCCCGCGGACACGAGAGTAGCCAGTGACTATGTGGCCCACGTCATGCGTATCCAACCGACTCGGGAAACGGTGGAATCGATCGCGGTTGCGGTCATTCTCGCCTTTGTTTTCCGTAGTTTTGTTGCCGAGGCCTTTGTCATTCCCACCGGATCCATGGCGCCGACACTTCAGGGCCAGCATGTTGATGTCGTCTGCCCGGAATGCAAATACCAGTTTCGCGCGAACGCCTCAGATGAGGCCCGTTCCAACCGTTACACGGTGGAACCTGTCTGTCCCAATTGTCGACATCATTTCCTCCTGAATCGGTCGGGGAACGCAAATCACCGATCGTTCACGGGCGATCGGATTCTTGTCAGTAAGTTCGCCTATGAGCTCAGTGATCCCAAACGATGGGACGTGATCGTCTTCAAGTATCCGGGGAACGCAAAACAGAACTACATCAAACGTTTAGTTGGTCTCCCCAACGAGATGTTGCGAATTTGGCGAGGTGACTTGTACGTCGCAAAACGCCTTTTTGAGATGAGCCCGAGCGAGAACAACGCATTGCTTGCGGGCGAGGTATCGGAGGCGATGCGGGCAGAATTTGAAAAAGCCGGCAATGAACTCTCCGCGGACATTGAGGTCCGAGCGAATTCGCACTCGATTTTGACGCATCACAGCCAGGCAGTGAGTCAAGGGTGGCAGATCATCGATCGAGAAAAGGGCCTCGCTTACGAAGTACGGTCTCGCTTGGCTGCCAACCGCCAAATGACTATCGAGTTCTTCGCACCCTTTCGAATTGCCCGCAAACCGCTAAGAAAAGCGATGGCGATGTTGCATCTGGTCTATGACACGCACTACCAGGCCCCACAGTTGAAACAGGTTGGTTGGCCGAGTCGATGGCGATCGACGTCGACCGCCAATGGTTGGAAAACGCTGGATGACAACCTGGGGTATCAAGTGGAGGCATCGGAAAATGAATCAATGATTCGTTACCGCCATATCTTCCCGACCCAGTCCCAGTGGGACCACATTGAGGAATACGGAGAATTGCCGGACAATGTCCATGACGGCCAGTTGATTACGGATCACTACGCGTACAACGATTTTGGCAGTGCGTTGAGCTATGGCAGACAATCCTACGACGAGGATAGTAAGCAGGGGATGAACTGGGTTGGCGATCTAGTCATCGAGACAGAAGTCAAAGTCTTCGGCGAATCCGGGCATTTGGTGCTGGATCTTGTCAAAGCTGGCGTTCACTTTACATGCCGAATTGATGTTGGCAGTGGCGAAGCAACCCTCTCACGCAGTGATCAAGGTGTTTTTGGATACGGGAGTGACACAGCTAAAACGGTGACCGCGTCGACACGAGTCGTGGGGAGCGGCAACTACAAACTCCGATTTGCCAACGTGGACGACGAATTGCGTTTGTGGGTGAATGGCGATTTGGCGGAATTCGACACGGCTCCCCAATTCGTGTTCGAGGATTTTGGTTCGGACGACTTTGCCGCGCGGAAGAACTTGGTTGGGCCGGTTTGGACACCAAAGAACTCGGGCGACTTCGAGCCTGTTGGAGTCGGAGCGCAGAACCTCAAGGCACACTTCGAACGATTGCAACTCTATCGCGACATCTACTACATCGCGACCGATGATCTTCAACTCGAATTATACGAATCACCTAAGGAAATTGTCAGACTTCACCGGTCTCCTCGCCAGTGGGCGACGAGCGACGTTTTTTCCACTCGGAGCATGATGGAGCTCTTCGTCGAAGCAGACTGTTTTCTGCCGATGGGCGACAATAGCCCGGCTAGCAGCGACGCGCGAATGTGGACCGATTTTTCGGTGATGCCCAATGTCAGTGAAGAGGGCACGCAACCGTTCCCGTATTTTGAACGAGAGTTGCTGATCGGAAAGGCGGTGCTTATCTACTGGCCCCACGGTTGGCGGACAGGCATCAAAGTGCCAATACCGAATGTGCCGCGCATGGGGATCATTCGCTAGTACACAGGTTTTGTCTTGCAAGGAGGACACGGATGTCAATTCTCAGAGTGGTTGGCTTGGCGAAGACCTACCGTCGCCGACGCGTGGTCGACGGCGTTGATTTTGAGGTCGACCCAGGTGAAATCGTTGGCTTGCTTGGTCCCAATGGTGCGGGAAAGACGACCAGCTTTCGCATGACTTGCGGTATGATCGAGCCGGACGAGGGAAGAGTCTATCTTGACGAAACAGACGTGACATCATGGCCAATGTACCGTCGCGCAAAGGATGGCGGCATGGGGTACTTGGCTCAGGAGTCAAGCGTCTTTCGCAAATTGACCGTCGAACAGAACTTGTTGGCGATGCTCGAGCTTTTAGGCGTCAAGAGTCGCGCGCGACGCCAACGTTGCGATGAGTTGCTTGAACAGTTCAATATCGCCCATATTCGCCGGTCAAGAGCTGCCAAATTGTCTGGCGGAGAACGCCGTCGGCTAGAGATTGCTCGATGTTTGATCTCCGATCCCAGAGTCATCCTATTGGATGAACCGTTCGCGGGCATCGACCCGGTGACGGTGCAGAACATTCAACAGGTCATCCGAGAGCTTCAGCAACGCGATATCGCCGTCTTGATTACCGATCATGCGGCCCGTGAGATCCTTCAGGTCATCGACCGTTGTTATGTCATTAGTGAGGGGCAAGTTCTATGTTCCGGAACGTCGGACGAGATCAAAAGGCATCCCGAAGTCCGCCAGAAGTACTTGGGAGATTTCGACGGACAACGGTCTCAATCACTTTCCCCCCGCTTTGGCGACCGTCGTCGCCGTAGCGACCTCGATGTCGCTTGATTCGGATCGGCCGCGAATGCCTAGCCAGTTCACAGACGGCAATGGAGCCGACTGAACAGATTAAGCTAGAGCACTTCGCGCGATTTTGCGGGTTGTATGGATTTGGGGTGCCTGGGGCTAAATGTCGTTTGGGTAAGAGTTTGCAGCAAGTGAACAAAGGGTGTCGGCCGGTCGAAACAAGAACTTAAAAGTTTTTTTTGCTGATGTAAGAGATTGTGCGAATTGCCTTTACTGCATCCCTCGCTCTCACCCAACTAAATTTGCGTTTGCCACTTTGACGGGTGTCCGGCACACTTGAGTGTACAGATTGCGCGCGAATGTCTGCGCGATCGATGTCGGGGAGGGTCAAGGACGATCGTTTTTGAGCATAGGTGCCGGTCTGCCCATCGAAGCGGGAGTCCTGGCACACGAAAACGAGGGTGAACTTGTGAAGACGAACCACTTGGTTGGCAAAGCGAGGTTTTTCAATCGGTCGTCAAGGTCGCTGAGCGAGCTTGTGATCGCCATGTTGATTGTTTGTGGATTGGCCTCCTCATCGGTCCAGGCGCAATCGTACTGCGACTACGGTGAATATAGCCTCGTCTACAAGACGGTCTACGTGCGTGAGCCTGTCACACGGTACCGGCTTGTTGTCGAGACGGTTTACGAGGAGCGCGACGTTACTGTTCAGCGTCCAAAGTGGACGACGGAAACACGGACCAGAGAAGTCGTCACTCGCGTACCGGTTACCGAAACATCGAAGCAGTATCGCAAACACACAGTCCTTCGGCCTGTGTGGGAGACGCACTACCGGACCGGCAAGTACGATCGGGTACACTACGTGGACGAAACGTCCGAGCGAATCGAATACCGCACTGTGCTGCGACCGGTGACTGTGGAATACGAAAAGGAACGGCGTTATATCGTTCGAAGGCCGGTGACCGAAACGGTCGTGGACCACGAACAAGTCTTGACCTACCGCCCGAAAGTCGATTATCGGACCCAGGTCGTCGACGAAGGACAATATGTCAATGAACTAGTGCGTAGTCCTGGGAAGACATCCCACCGCCTCAAGTGGTTACCTGGCGGTTACTATTGTGACCCTACAACCAAACAGCAAGTCTGGCGAAGGGCCGGGTTGCATTGGGTGCCGCATCAAGCCTCGGATGAAGTGAACGTTCAACGTCGGTATGTGCCAAATCTGGTCGAACAACAGATCCCCATCGAGAGCTGGCGAGCGGAATTGGTCACGGTAGAAAAACCCCGTGCGGTCACTCGGTACATGGACGAGGAAGTCGTCGAACGCGTGCCGGTCAAAGTCGAGCGGATGGAACCGGTCGAGCAAGTGAGACGCGTGCCGGTGACGGTACGGAAACGTGTCGTTGAGACAGTTTCGGAGGAGGTCCCGTATCGCGTCGTACGTTGGGTACGGCAGGAGATCGTGGAAGAAGTTCCTACGGTCACTCGTAGCTACAAGTTAGAGAGCCACGAAGAAAAAGTCGATGTCCGTGTTTGCCGCATGGTGACCGAGACGAAATCGATTCAAGTGCCTCATCAGGTTCGCCGTTGGGTGAAGTACGAAACGACGCAGTTAGTACTGCGTCGGGTAATACAACGGATCTATCCCGACGGCACGGTGCGAGCGAGCAACCAAGTCACTGCTCAGCGCGAGACAGTAAGAAAAGAACCAACACCGGCTGACACTGGCGACGGAAACAAGGAAGATGAAGACCGGAACAAAGAAGGTAGTAAGGAAGAAAAGGAACAGCCGACGGGTGGGGAGACGGAATTGAATGCCCCCATCGCTTCGGATGCCTGAACGATTCGGCGGGGGACCCACTTGGGAATGCCACGCCATCGATACGCCGTAAACTCTAATACTCTAATTGCTTCGCATGGTCGATCCATCGGTTGACTCTTGGCTATCGAAAAAACGGGTAGCCGTAATGGGGCGTTTGGCAGGAATGACCAAACGCGCTTTGGCGACGAAGCTACGTGGTAAGGACGCTGAGTTGGTTGCGGATGCCGACGACGCGGACCTATTGGTCGTTGCCGACGCCGCTCTTCTCGATGACGCGGGCGAAGTGGCATCCTCGGTCACACACGCCGCAGGCGGACGGGTGGAGTTAGTCCGCGAGTCGAAACTCTGGGAATACTTGGGCCTCGTCGAATCGAGCCTCTACACGCCAGCAATGTTGGCCGAGTTACTCAGACTGCCTTTGGCAACGATTCGCCGTTGGCAACGGCGCGGTCTGATCACTCCCGTCCGTGAGGTTCACCGGCTACCTTATTTTGACTTTCGCGAAGTGGCTTGGGCCCGGAGACTTGTCAAATTGATGGCGGCTGGCGAAAAACCGGCAATCATCGAAAAGAAACTGATGCGTCTGGCACAACTGGTGCCCGACGTCGAACGCCACATGGCCCAGCTCAACGTGATCGTCGAAGGTCGAGAGATCCTATTGCGACAGGGTGACGGGTTGGTCGACGCGGATGGCCAGATGCGGATCGACTTCGACGCGTTTGACAGTGTTGGCGAGCCCGAGACGCTTGCCATGCCATCTGGTTCGCCCGAGACGGCTGAGATGAATGAGCCGCCGAGGTTTGAACTGGTCGAGATGTTAAGTCAGGCTAACAGCCTGGAGGACGAAGGCGACTTGGAGGCCGCCGTAGACGTTTATCATGCCGTCTTGGCATGTCACGGTCCGACGGCAGAAGTATGTTTCCAACTGGCCGAGGCACTGTACCGTTTGGGCAGAGTCGATGCAGCGGCGGAACGGTACTTCGTCACGATCGAATTGGACGAGGAGTTCGTCGAAGCGCGGGCCAATCTCGGCTGCGTCTTGCTCGAACAGCGGCGGCTCGATTTGGCCGTCGCCTCCTTTCGCGGTGCCCTTGATTTGCATCCTCAGTATCCCGATGTGCACTACCATTTGGCGCAGGCCCTCGACGACCTGGGTGAGAAGGATGAAGCCGAAGAGCATTGGCGAGAATTCCTCGCGCTGGCACCCGATAGTCCATGGGCGGACGAGGCCGAGGAACGTCTTGGGTCGGCTTGAACCCAAAAAAGCGGGAAAACGTCACAAGACACGGCCCAATAACCCGTGAGAAACGACGAACAACTCATTGGAGAATGGTTGGTTCGTGCGGGGGTCATCGTGTTTCGAGTCCCGCATTTTTGTTTCCTTGGCTCTCCTATCCGACAGGGGTTTCTCGCCCCCCGGCTGGGTCTTCTCGCAAACTGCGAGAACTTTCTGGGTTACGAGGTCTGCGTTTACCAAGTTCCAACAGATTCACCAGTTTAGCCCTTTCAATACGCATAGCCGTCGCCTATTCTGAGTCCGACGTAGTAGAGCCGTATTTTAGGGCGAATCCGCTGATCCATGAGCGAAATCCTCTTCCAATATCACGCAGTTCACCTCTCCACGTGGATCTATCTTTCCTCGCTGCTAATGATCGGTTTGTTCTTCAAATTCAACCGGTTTTGGAGCGTTCGGAATTTGGATTTGGTGTTGTTGATCGCCATTTCCCCAGGGCTATTATTGGTCCAGTACGGGCAAGATATTCGTGAGGCAAATCACGTTGAGATGTCGCACGTCGCGAAGGTGCTCGACGGCACTGCCCAACCATTCCCACCATCGGTTGACCGCGCCGTCGAAGTCGAGCGACTGGGATACTATTGGTGTTTTGTTGTTGGTGCTGTGCTCTTGGCTAGGTTGCTTTTTGACCCGACGATGGTGCGACGGCCTCTGTTGGAACCGAATCTAACCACCGGTGGATTGGCCTTTATTGGATGTTCGCTTTTCTTGTTCTTGATGGCGAATGTGGTGACTAATCGAACGGCGTCATTTGATCCACCTATTCCAGAACAGGCGAACGTCGTGCACGTGGCGGAGGCAAGTTCCGATGCGATTCCCGACCTACACGATTTGCGGCGCCACGGTCCAGGGTACGCAGTTCTGAAACTGGCGATGCGGAACATTGCCGAAGGCAACAAAACGCCTTACGTTGTCGCCGCGAAGACCGTGGCGATTCTCAGTCACCTGGCGGTCGTGTTCGGATTGGTGTTGATCGGTTACCGCCAGTTTGAAAATACGCGAACGGGGATTGGCGTTGCCGCCTTGTATTTAATGATGCCCTATACGGCGATTACTACAGCTCGTATCGATCATGTGGTGCCCGCGGCACTGTTGGTTTGGGCCATCCTCAGCTATCGACGTCCTGTTTGGGCGGGTTTGTTTTTGGGTTTGGCTGCCGGGATCGTTTACTATCCGTTTTTTCTATTACCGTTGTGGGCCAGTTTTTATTGGCGACGGGGAATACGACGATTCATGACAAGCTTCGGATCGATGCTGATCCTGCTTGTGTGCGCACAATTTTTCATGTCCCGTGACTGGAATAGTTTCAATAGTTCATTGGTCGAGATGTTTGGAATCTGGTTACCCAGATATGAGAGCCTTGAGGGGATCTGGGGCCTCGGTTGGAGCCCGGTCTATCGATTGCCGATTCTGGTGCTCTTTTTCGCACTCAGTGGCACTCTGGCGATTTGGCCAGCGCAAAAGAACCTCGGGACGCTGATCGGTTGTTCCGCGGCCGTCATGTTGGCGACCCAATTCTGGCACGGATACGGTGGCGGGATCTTTATCGGCTGGTACTTGCCGTTGCTCTTGTTGACGATCTTCAGGCCGAACTTGGAAGACCGTGTCGCTGTCACGGTCTTGGGCGATAGCTGGTGGTTCAAACGGTTGACTCGTGATCATTGGTTGGCTCAACCTCGTCGAAACCGCAAGCAAGGGACTCGAGACGTACCAAACCGTCGACATGATGCTCGCCGCAAGCCTGGCTCGAACCAGATGCGATGAGAGCACCTTTCCCGCCGCCGCTGATCCTATCGTCGTGATTCGGGTTGCGCAGCAACTTGTCCTGGTTTTCCACCCTCGAAGATACTGAATTCGGCCCAGACGGGCATGTGGTCGGAGATTTCGCGGGCCTCACCTTCGGACAGATTAAACTCACGAAGAAAATCTAGCACGCCGCCACGACCCTCGTATTCGACCGTCGCGAGCTTGCTGAAAACCACATTGCTGCGTTGCTGGCTTGCCATGATGTCCGTCGGTGTGCCAGCAATGACCCAATCGACACCCGGAAGATCTCGCAACGATCCGAAATCACGTTCGGATGCTTCGAAGTCACCCAGTAGTATGACGTCGTCCTCGTCGCGTCCGTCTCCTTGTACGGCCTTAAACACTCCACGGAGAGCGTCCATCTCTTCCGGTAGGAAGTTCCCGTCCAGATGGAGGTTGACGAGAGAAAAAGTAAATGCCTGGTCTTCTGGTGGGCCTCGCACGCGAAACCAGGCGATAAGAG
The DNA here is from genome assembly GCA_012959465.1 of Planctomycetaceae bacterium. Classification (GTDB taxonomy): domain Bacteria; phylum Planctomycetota; class Planctomycetia; order Pirellulales; family Pirellulaceae; genus UWMA-0346. The sequence goes on along the minus strand of DUDC01000346.1, from coordinate 4,627 downwards.
GCTCGCGGCGAATCAAGTCATCCGGATCATCGATCGTGTACAGCTGGGCGCGATCGACTTCGACACTCGCGCGATCAAAAATGAAGGCGTATTGTTCTTGAAACGTCTTTCCCGGAGAACTGTCGCGGCTGCTGATCGGCAGCCGTGGGCCAACGACAAAATCGAAATTTGCACCGGTTGCGTTGGTCGCCTCGACCAAGCGGGGCAAGACGTCGTCGTCTCGAGATCGGATGCCCTGTATGGCCACGATGTCAAAACGACGTATCAGCCGTGCTATCAAGTCGCTGACATGGGTCTTGTCGAGTTTTCCGGAACCGAGCACGTTGATGTGAAACGACGCAATTCGGACCGTCTTGCCGCTCCGCTTCACCGAAACATTGTCGTCAGACGCTGAGGAATCGGTATCTCGGCGGATGAAACTCAATCCATCCAGTCCGTCGACACGGAAGTTTACCAGAATATAGATTCCCAAAACGGCAAGCACCCCTAGAATCAACAGATGGCGCATTGTCCAGCTCCTCAACGAACGAATTCGGAAATTGGAGGTGGAACCGTACAGGAAATTGGGCGTCGCGGCCAGACGAAATTGGGCGATGATTTGGCCAACCACACGCCTCAACGTTGACATGCTCGGTCCTCGGTCATCAAAATGGAGGGACCGACCGGTATGTCGGGCTTATCAGTATCAAGAAAAGGACGCTCTCTTGCAGCTTCACTGTATTCACTGCCGTGAGACGTTTACGATCACGTCCGAGCAACTTGGGGGGCGGGGGCGTTGCCCGCACTGCCACGGGGAGATTACGCTTCCTGACCCCGAAAATCTCGATGAAGCCGCGGCACCCGAGACAAGCCACTTCGCTTGGTGGGAAAACTCGGTGTCCACGCTTGTTTCGCTCGTCCTTCATGCCGCCCTGTTGTTGGTCTTGGCATTGTGGACGTACGGTGGATCGGGGCTCGCCGGCGAGGGGGAAGAGGTTTTGATTGGTGAGATGCCGACGGCCGCATTGGACGACACAGTCGAGGACGAATTGGAGGCTGACACGACTGCCGAGAATACCGATGAGTCGTCGTTGGACGAGTTGATGGAAGTCGAACCGTTGGACATGTCGGACTTGACTTCTAATGTTGACTTGGCGGCGGCAGCGCCGATCGCTGGTGGCGGCGGGCCGACGATGGAGTTTGACGTAGCGATTACGGGCGTTGGCGGAGCGGGAGGTGATTGGGAGGGAATGATCCAGTCTCTCCGCCGAAATGGTCTGGATATCGTCATCGCATTCGATAGCACAGGTAGCATGGGAGGCGAAATTCAACAAGTCAAAGGCCAAATCGAACGTATTGGTCAAGCGTTGGTCAAAATGGTTCCCAAGGCGAGAATCAGCCTCTGTACCTATCGCGATCGGGGTGACGAGTACCTGGTACGCGGCATTCCGTTGACCAACGATGTGCAACAAGTGGTGAGCTTCCTGGATGGTGTCAAAGCCAACGATGGAGGCGACACACCGGAAGCAGTGCAGGCCGGATTGAGGTGGGCGATTGACAATAACCAGTTTCGTTCTCGAGCCCGCAAGGTGATCTTGGTTTTCGGTGACGCGCCGCCTCATGCTGAGGACTTACAGGAATGTCTGGCGATTGCATCTGATTTTGCCCGCAAGTACCAGGGGATTGTCAGCACCGTCACCTGTCGGAGCGGTCGGCGCCTTCCCGAATTTCGGGATATTGCAGATGCCGGTAACGGTGAGGCCTTTTTGACCGCTGACGAAAAACAGATCATGACCACGCTGATGGTAATGGTCTTTGGCAGTAAGCACCGTCGTAAGGTGTTGGAGGCCTTCGAATTGATGGACAGGTAGGAATCAGGCTGCTCGGTGACTTTGATCCGCTAGGTCCGAATCCAGAAGTGATGGATCCGACTCGACCGCCTGATCTTGTGGATCGACGCGGTCCCGCATTCGCTCTTGAGCATCCGCGATCCTGTCCAAATACACTTCGTGATCAACTTTCCGCCATCCCCGCAGGCGGCCAATGACCGCGGCAAACTGTCCCAACACGAGCTCGCCCGCCACGGTCATGAGATGCGAAAGACCGATTCGCAACGCGCTGCGATCTCTTCGAGTCTGCCAATAGAGGACCTCGAGGGCCTCGCTGATTTGCGAACTGTCAGTCAGACACGCTGGTTCAACGGAGACGCGCAGTTCGCCATCTTGATCAGTCATGCACTGAAGTTGCAGATGCGAAAGGGCAATCCCTAGATCCAATTCCGGGAAGCATGCTATCTCGGGATTGAAGCCGCCAAGGTCTAAGACAGACTGCCGCCGAAAAAACGAAGCATCTATGCAGGGTGCCGTGCATCGTGACGCGATGCGGTCGGTCGCGGTGGAGGTCAATCGGTGCAGCTTGCCACCGCGCGTGAATTGCCATCCAGACCGTCGGACACCGTCAATTCCCACGATCGTTACCGCCACTGCGGCGACCGCTGGCCGCTCAAACTGCGCCGCAGCATGGTCTGTCCAATCGCGTGTGGCAAGCAGTCCGCAGCGCACCACATGAACGACATCACCCGCCGCCCGATAGAAACCAGTGTTGATCAGCTCCAACTCGGATTTTGCCGCGCATTGTATGAATCGCACCTCATTGCGAAGTTCGTAGGGGTCACCGTATCGGTGCGGGTGGACCACTAAGATTTCGGCATTTTGTGGGCGGTGTTCAAGAATCGAGACCAACGTATCTTCAAAAGATCGGGCTTCGTTCCACCACGGTACGAGAATCGAGAGCCGGCACACGAGCTACTTCCCTGATGCATAGGTCTTAGGATTGGGTCTTCTACGTTTTTCGGCGTCAAGTGACGGCGAAGTTTACTGGAAGGACTCTGGGTGATGGGAATTTGCCAACCGCGTGTGCCTAAGCGAACCGCCCTCAGTGTAAATGCGATACTTAGAGAAAATGGAACGAATAGGGTAGGCGCATGGTGGCGACGTGATCGGTCGGTCGATCCCGCAGTCCCCGCTGGGTTGAATTGTTTTTTACTATCGGAATACGTCGAATTATGGCATGCTCAAAGCTGGGGCGAGAAGAGAAGTATCGGACGCTAGGTCAGGTGACTGATTACGGGAGATGCCGATGAACCGTTCACGCATCATTTCAATGGGCGTTTTGATCAGTTTGTGGGTCGATGCCGAGTGCTTGACCGCGCAGGTCATCCAACTTCCGGTGATCCACCAATTTGGCGTCAGCACGTCGGTGTTAGTTCCTGACCGAGGTGCCGTCCATCTCGGCGGTGTCCGTTCAGCTCGCGAGGGTCAGGTCTCCCGTGGTTCCCTATTTCCGGGACGTCTGGGAAGAAACCAGGCCAGTGGCCGCGAGGTATCGACATCGGATGCGTGGGCCGTAGTGCGGATCATCGATCTCAAGGAACTGGATCGAATGACTCTACTGGCGGCGACGCCCGAGGAAATCAAACTTCTATCGCCCGTGGCAGCGAAGATTACTTCGGTCGTCCGTCACGAAAGAACCGTCTCGAGAACAGCCAGTACGAGCTTGGACCAACTACGCGTTGAACGGAATGCCAAGACTGCCGCGAGTCGCAATGAGGCGATGCGATTCATGGCCAAGGCGAAGGAGATGGAAAAACGAGGGCGTACGGCCTCGGCAAAGATCTATTATCAAATGGCCTACCGGCGAGGCGATAACGAAATCCGTACTTCCGCTCTCGCCGCCGTTCGACGAATAGCTAAGACGCAAGTACCGAGGGAGCAACCGCTTCGTGAAACCAAGCAGTAATATGGACCGAAGCAGGGACTGATCCGAATGTGTGGCACTGGCTTCGCCAGTGTTTTTTCCATGGGCTGACACGCACTAGGCCGAAGGTGTGGCCAGAATAGTCCACCTTCGTGGCCGGAATTGTCACCCTGTTCAGCACCTGTTCCGTGGGCTGGCACCGCTACGACGCATGTCGCTTGAGGATCCGCGATCTGCGAATCTTGTAGAGGTGAGTATTTCCTTCTTTTCCAACCACATCGATAGCGCCCATTTCTCTCAGGCAATAGGCCACACGTTGTGCGACCCACCGTGGAGCACCGAGAAGGTCGGCGAGGTGACCAGTGTGGAACGGCGATTTTCTCGGACGTCGGATGAGTTTCCACAGATCATCAACGGTTTTCAAACGGCGGGTCTTTACGACAGAGATGAGCTTTTGATCATCGATTTGGAAGTCGTTTTTTCGCCAACGTCGTCGACGTCCATGTCCCGGGTACCGCCATTCTTCGATCTGAACGTGAGGGACTTCGAGAGTCAGGTTTGGATGAGGAAACACGTGAGTGAAGAAGACTAACTCGTGGAACAGGTCGAGCTCCACTTCTTGTTTCGGGCTCTTGCGTCGGGATGTGACTTTGCCACCCTTTTCGTCCAGCTTGACCAAGACCTTGCCGACGATCAGTGGCTTTACAATCAGAACGCGGTAGTCTTTCGAGAGCAGCTTGTTGATCTTGTTTCGAATTGCTGCCAGTGACCCGTGTTGGATTTCAATTAACAGATCGTCCACCACGGCATCAATGCGAAAGCCGGCCATGGTCACTTCGCACCGATCGGGTGACTTGGCGTAACGCTGTTTGAGTTCTCGGTGCAAAGACGT
>DUDC01000345.1 GCA_012959465.1 Planctomycetaceae bacterium | reverse complement strand
CCATGGAATATCAATGGATTTACATGGATAGCCATGGATATCCATGGATATCCATGGATATCCATGGAATATCCATGGAATATCAATGGATTTACATGGATATCCATGGAGATTCATGGATATCCATGGATATATTTTGGCTCAAGTGCCTCCAAAGCCTTTGTGCAGCCCCTCCTTGGTTGCATTTTGCCTGATAGCTTCGCCTCGTTGCACTCCGCGTGCTTCCTGGGCTCTTGCTATCCTATCCCCACAGCCAACAGGCTGTCCCAGGCTTTTACAAGCCTCAGGCTCGGACCTGTTACTTACCCCTCCTACATTAAGACTCTACCTTATCCCCCTAGGTAGTGCAGTAGGACATAATGGCCGTCCCAGGCAACATAGTTGATCCCTGGTTGGGAGCCCCACTAGTAGCTGGCACCCAAACATATCCTTCACCACACCCAGGTGCTCACCCCACATATGGCATTTCACCCTCCTCATTCCCAAATCCACCACCCCCACCGCTGAAGATAGCAACAATGATCAATCCAATTCCGGCAAAACCAGCCAGGTAGAGGTACTTGCTCCATCCCGCCAGGTCCGATCGCGTGATGAAAACAATTGCGGTTAGCCCTCCAAACGTGGAGAGGGATATAACTGCTGCGGCGGGAATTGCATCTTCGGACCACATGCTCGCAAAGAACAGTAATGGGGCAAAAATCAACGACTCGGCAACGACGTACAGACTCAATCCCAAATACTGTTTTTGGGTAGATGCACCCGATGAAGCCCATTGCTCGGCGATCCAACTTACGGCCATAAACGCGACCATCACACCCAACCAGTTCCACATACTGCCGGATAACGTCTGGATGATACGTTGTCGCAATTCGATGTCGATGAACGTGAACAGGGCCGTTTCGATGAGGACGAAGGCGAGGACTGCGCCCATCAAATGGGTGTAGGTGCGACGAATGAACGCAGCGCGCACTTCGATTTGGGCAAAGGAGACGGCGTCCGCTGAATATGGGTTGGTTCGTTGATCTTGGAACATGGGCGGTTTTTCCTTCTGAATTGCAACAAAGAGACGTCGGTCCAACGAGGTGATCGGTGGCCATGTCACTCATTCATTGCTGCTTAATCTAGGCCGCATCGGTGACCGGGTCAACGCTTGGCCATCAGCTATTACTTGCCAATTGAGCCGTCAACATATTTACCTGCTTGTCCTTTGCTTGACCGAGTTCGAATTCTACGTGAGAATGCCGTCAGATCCTCCTCTGTTCCCTCTTTGCTTCGATGCCCAAACCAAGCCACTCGGAATGAGTTCAACGAACGTCTCGACGGAAGCTGCTCATCATGCCATTGCCCGTCTGGCGGAGCATCTACCCGATCCTCAATGCGAATTGATGTTCAATTCGCCGTTCGAGTTGCTTGTAGCGACCGTTCTGTCTGCCCAATGTACGGACAAACGGGTGAATCAAGTTACCCCTTCTCTATTTAAGCAATTCCCGACAGTTCGGGAGTTGGCCGCAGCCGGCACAACGGAAATCGAGTCAATCATTCACAGCACAGGCTTTTATCGAGCTAAAGCCCGCAACATCCAAGCCTGTGCAATGATGGTCGTCGAGGATCATGATGGGGAAATGCCAAGAGACTTGGAACAACTCTGTCAGCTACCAGGGGTTGGGAGAAAAACGGCCAATCTGGTGTTGGGCGTGGCCTTCAGAATCGCAACCGGCGTCGTGGTCGATACTCACGCCGGACGGGTCAGCCAGCGCCTTGGTCTGACGACCCAATCCAAGGCCGATAAGATAGAGTGCGACCTAATGGCACTGGTCCCCAAAGAACAATGGATTGATCTCGGCCATCGACTCGTCCTTCATGGACGCCACACATGCACCTCGAAACGACCCCAGTGTGACACATGTGCTATCCGCGACGCGTGCCCTCAAATCGGAGTCTCCTAGCATGATCCTGTCCGGCGATGAAATTCGCGAGCAAATTGGTACCGACATCATCATCGACCCGTTCGACGACGAGCGATTGAATCCCAACAGCTACAACCTAACGCTTCACAACGAACTTCTCATTTATGAAGAAGTTGTGGTCGACATGAAGCAGCCCAATAGAACGCGTCGGATCGCCATTCCTGACGATGGGATGGTGCTGACTCCTCATCAGCTCTACCTGGCCAGGACAGCTGAATTCACCGAGACGCACAACCTGGTTCCGATGATCGAAGGTCGGTCATCCATCGGTCGCTTGGGACTCTTTGTCCACGTTACCGCCGGCTTTGGCGATGTCGGGTTTTGTGGTTACTGGACCCTGGAAATGTTCGCCGTACAGCCAGTGCGAATTTACCCCCATGTGCCCATTTGCCAGATCTTCTATCACCAGATAATCGGCAACGTCCAGGAATATGCTAGTGACAAATATCAGAACAATCGCGACATTCAACCAAGTTTGTTGTTCCAAGAACTCAATCCGAACGCCGAGCGAAGCGACCAGCAACTCTTTCTTGAATTCCCCGGTTCGGGCGGATTTGATTGAACGCCCCGGCCGCTTGCACTCGTCATTTCCAAGACGTGTGAATCAGGTTCGGCTCGGCAATCGTCGCTGGCACAGCTATATCGTCGTTGTCCTCTGCTTTATCTGCGTCCAATCCACTCGTTTACTCATTGCTGACGAAGCGACGGAAACCGCCCTGCAACAGCTGTTGGATCAAGCATGGGAATTCCGACTAAGCGAAAACCCTCTCTTCGCGTCCGAAGTGGGAGACTCGCGATATCACAATCAACTGCCGGATGTGAGTGAAGAGGCGGAGGTCCAGCGAGCCGAACGGAAACGAATATTCCTGAAGCGAGCTACCAAGATCGATCGTGATAAGCTCGACCGCGGCGCTCAAATCCATCTCGACATTTTTCAACTGCTGCTGCGTCAGGACCTCGCCGAGTTCCAGTTCGGAATGCACTTGATTCCGATAACGAATCGTTGGGGATTTCACATTGACTTTATGGACCTACCCAGTCGTACGCGATTTTCGGACATCGCCAGCTATGAAGCCTACATCGATCGACTGACCAAGTTTCGTCACTATAGCGATCAACACGTCGAACTACTCAGGCGTGGAATCGAAACGAGTCGAACACTGCCGTCTGTAGTCATGGAAGGATATCTGGATACCATTCGCCCCCACGTTGTCGACGATCCGAGCGAGAGCCGGCTGTACGCTCCCTTCCGATCGTTGCCTGCCTCATTTACTACTAGAGAAAAAAAACGGCTCATCCGTCTGGCCCGCGACGCCATACGGTCCTCCGTTGTGCCCGGCTACGAAGCTTTCGGAAAGTTCATGACCGACGAGTATCTTCCCGTCGCGCGAGGCACGATCGCGGCGACGGCATTGCCGAACGGACGAGATTTCTATCGACATCGCGTGCGGCGATTCACGACGTTGGACATCATTCCCGAAGAGGTTCATGAACTCGGCCTTAAAGAAGTTGCCCGGATCCGTGCCGAAATGCGCGGCGTACCAAGCAAAGTCGGCTTCGAAGGCAGCTACGAGGACTTCGTTGAACACCTGCGAACAGACCCGAAATTCTATGCCAGCACGCCAGAACAATTACTGAAAGAAGTCGCCTACACTCTCAAGGTCATGGACGGCAAACTGCCTGAGTTGTTCAAGTCTCTTCCCAGGATGCCGTATGGCATTCGCCGCGTACCTGACTATATCGCGCCCAGGACGACAACCGCCTACTACTCGCCCCCAGCCGGTGACGGCAGCGTTGCCGGGTACTACTACGTGAACACGTACGATCTTAAGAGCCGGCCACTGTACGAAGTCGAAGCGTTGTCGTTGCACGAAGCAGTGCCGGGGCACCATCTTCAACTGGCGTTACAACAAGAACTGACGGATCTACCGAGCTTTCGGCGTTTCGCAAGTTTTACCGCCTACGTCGAAGGCTGGGCCTTGTATGCCGAACGGCTCGGTCTCGAAGTCGGGTTTTACGAGGACCCGTACGATGACTTTGGTCGCCTGAGTTACGAAATGTGGCGAGCTTGTCGTCTCGTTGTCGATACGGGAATTCACTATCTCGGTTGGACCCGTCAACAAGCGATTGCCTATATGTCCGACAATACGGCTCTTTCCCTCCATAACATTACAGCGGAAGTGGATCGCTACATTGCCTGGCCCGGCCAAGCCCTCGGCTACAAGATGGGCGAGCTCAAGATTCGACAACTGCGGCGAGACGCCGAAAAGACCCTGGGAGACCGATTTGATATCCGTGACTTTCACGATGCGGTCCTTCGCAGCGGTTCGGTTCCGCTCTCCGTCCTAGACGAAAATATACAGCTGTACATTGCGGATCTCAGCCGAAGGCGCTAGCCTCGGGTCTTGTTGAGTTCACCGGGTGAATTTGTGAGACCCGAGGCTAGCGCGTGCGGCTCAAAAAACACTGACGGAGCCAGTCCCACACATTGAGTTTCATGCTTCTCAACGTTCGTCCGCGTCCTCGCCGCGTATTGTCCACTCAAACTGCCAACACTCAGCCAACCGCTCGAGTGCCGTGGACAGAGTCACCGGGATTAGCTGATCGTGGCATTGCTCTGCCAAACCGATCTGAAGCAGTTTACGAACCGCATCGTCAGCTTCGAAGTCGACGTCGAGGTCGATTTTCTCCAAGAGATACGCTTCGGCATCCTCGTCGAGTTGCTGCAAGGTCCATCCTTCTTTCGGCGCATTTCGCCAAAGAAGGTAGTAGGCGAGAATAGCCTCTCGGAATTCCTGTGATTCAGCCTCGTCTAACAACCTGTGAACGACACCAGCGTTGTTATCGAGGTTTTGAAAATAAAGATTGCGGGTCAAGTTGAGCTGGTATTTATTCTGCGTTTGAAGATAGCCGAAAAACGACTTGATACCGTAACCAATCGTGCCACCGATGATCGCCAGGAATCCAAAAAAACCCCAGAGGGTCCCCGACACGATGAAGGTTACGGCTTTTGCAAAACGGACGAAAGCCAGCACAAGGCCCGAGAGAGTCGGAAACCAGATCTTCCCCTTGTCAAACAAAGTCATTTTGGCACGAGTGCCCGGCAGCAACATGTCCACGTCGAGCTTGGGAATGTTCTTGAACATCTTGAGGTAGATCGACTGGCTGTTACACGTTTCATCCATCCGTGGATGGTCGCAGAGATGAAAACAGACAATCAATCGTTCGTGTGTTGGCACGTCAACCTGTTCTACTCGAAACCAGTTCCGCCAATTCCGCCGAGATTTCTGACCCATGATGTCGCCTCGAGCGTAGACTTCCAATCTTGCAAAGATTGAAAAATCGACGTCCAGCCTCAGTCCCCAATCGCTGGCAATTCCAGCCAACGACTCGATCTGTTCCTGCGCTAGGAGAAGGTAGTTCGCGTTGCGAGCCAATTCGCCAAACGAGTCAAAAAAATGTTCTCGCATCTGCACCCGCTCTACTTCCGACCAGTCCGTTAAGTTCCGGGTATCAGCATCTGGGTCACAGGGAGCATACGCCGCTTTCAACTGACTCAACAGTCGGTGAAATCGTAAATGGATCAGGGCATCCAATCGGTGACAAATAGAATTCAAATCCGCGATCTCGTTAGTCGCAAGCCGTTCGTCGGATAGAATCAATCGGACCAAGTCTGGCTTGCGTATCGGCAAGAAATGCTCTCGCCGCCTTCGCGTAGCATCTGGCAACTTGTCCTCAGCAGGCAAGTCCTTTTTGTCATGGGCAGTGAGTTTTGTCGACATGTTGAGAATTCCAAGTGTCCGTCATCATTCTTCTAGCGTCGCTCTCATCGCGGTCTCATCAGGCAGCACAAAAGTAACATTTGGTATTCGTTAGTTGCAACTGCCTCTTGCCATTTTTATTCTGTTCCAATCGAGGATGGATCGAAAAGAAAGCGGTGGCCGGGACGCTTTCGATGCAACCGCGCCGCCGCTTGTTCAAACACGGACAAACGCTGCCATGAGCTGGGCAAGCAGTTGCGGAAATCACGGCCTCGGAAACGTATTGACCCCGTTTGGGTCATGTCGCTACACTCCTCACCGCGCACCTGCACACCACTCGAACGGCCTCGCTTGGTTGGGATGCGAATCGGCGAAAGAAAAAGAGGATTCCAGCCATGAATGGTCGCTGAAAAAGCAACTTTGGTCCCCATCCGGAATTTGGTGCGAATGTCACTCCTCCGGGAGCACGCGTCATCGTCGAGATGGAGGGTGTTCTGTACGACGATTCCGCTTGGGAACGCTGGTTGTTTCAGCTGCTTGTTCGCATGGGAATTAGAGGATCGTTCGATGGATTTCGGGCCGTTTGGCGGCGAGACTACCTCGCGAACGTCCCGTCGGGGTCATGCTCGTTTGAATTGACACTGCGGCGATTTCTAGCGGCGAATGGCATGTCGGACGGTACCATTCATGAAGTCTGTGCTGCCGCGGTATGTCGCCACCGACATCACATCTCTCACCCGGTCTTGTTTCCCGGTGTCGCCAGACCGATTCTCGAGCTGGGTCGTTTGGGAGTTCACTGGACGGCCGTGCATCGTAGTGCCCGTTCGTCAACCGACTGAGGTCGTACGCTACAAACCTGGCGACTCTCGAAGACTTTTGATCGCATCTACGCCTGGCCCGAAGTTATTTCAGGCGACGATTCTCACGTACCGGTCCCACCTGTCCTTTCACGATTAGTAGATGCCCGAACGTGGTATGTTTCCTGTGATCCAACGCGACTTACAGCGACGGATCGAGCGGGATTTGTGTCCGTAGGATACGGGACAGATGGCGGTTGTTGCCGTGTCGCCTGTCTTTCCGAATTGGGTGAAATATTGAGACGCTCCGCGGTTGCGCCGCGTCGAGCGGCGTGAGGGATGAACCGTTCCCAGTCACGCTAACCTGGCGTTCCTCGACATTGTCCTGACCATCTCAATGACTCCCTCGTCCTTGGCAATGGACGTTTGTTGGTAACTCCACCCCGCACGCTCAGCAACGCCGTAAACCGATTGAAGCCGAGGCAGACAACCCAACGACTGTGCTGTATCCTCTAAACGCCGAATCAGTCTCTCCACAATCGCCGGAACAGCTTGCACTTCGTGCGTGTAGGAGTTCACCAGTTCGGCTCGAGTGCCAAACCGGGCGGCCCGCCATTTGTTCTGCCGGACCATCATCGGGTGACAATCGTGTTGATAGGTTCCCTGATCAATTTGCTCGGAAAGAGCCGCTACCAGACTCTGGATCAACGCTGTAACAGCCAGTACATCGTCAAGGCTACCAGGCATGTCGCAGACACGAACTTCGACCGTTCCAAATCCATGATGGGGGCGAACATCCCACCAAATTTCCCGGATCGTGTTGATGAACCCTGTGTCGACCATATGGTTGACCAGCCAAACGTACTCGCTCCAATTTCGCATCAGAGTCGGCAAGCCGGCCGTCGGCAAACCCTCCATGACTTTAGACCGTTGAGACTGCAAACCCGTATTCCGATCTTCCCAGAACGGGCTGCTGGCGGTGAGTGCCAGCAAGGTCGGTAGATGTTGCATGATTCGGTCACAGATCATGACTGCTTTGTCGCCACTATCGACACCCACGTGAACGTGAAGTCCGAAAGTGACCAGTCGCCTCGCCATTTCCTGCAGCAAGTTGACAAGGTTGGCGTATCGATCGGACGGCGAAATCTGCTGATCACTCCAGCGGGAAAACGGGTGTGTCGACCCCCACCACAAGCCGACCCCAATTTTGTCCGCCACACCTTGAACGGCAAGCAACTTTTTTCGCAGGTCGATCTCAACCGAATCCACGCTGTCGCAAACATCGGTGATCACCTCGACACAACACTGCATGAGTTCGGGTTTGCACCATTGGCGAACGTCATCTGGAAGCCCGTCCATCAACGGTTGAATCGAACTCGAAAGTGCGCCGCTGACTTTGTCCGTCAAGCCCAGCTCCAACTCGACTCCCAACGTGCGAGTCGGATTGGATTGAAACACGAGGGTTCCCATCGTGCGGTTACTCCATCATCGAGGCAAGTGCCGCATGAGCGAGGATTTTGGATCCGATCCGCAGTGCTTCATCGTCAACATCAAACGTGGGTGTGTGAAGGCCGGAATCCCCCACCTGTTCTGAAGCACAGCCTAGACGGAACATGGCGCCGGGCACATGTTCCAAATAGAAGGCGAAGTCCTCACTGCCCATGCTTGGCCGAGGGATTTGAGTGATCTGATCCGAATTCAGGAAGGTCGCAGCCGATGCAGCCAACTGACCGCCCGTTGAACCCTCGTTACGTACCGACGGCACCGACATACCAGTCCGGTATCGAATCGTCGCTCCGGAAATATGGCTCACACCATCAGCTAAGTGCTGTATGTGTTTCAACGTCTTGTGACGCACTTCCTCGTTCAGTGTTCGCAGCGTCCCACCAAGCTCGACCTTGTCGGGGATCACGTTCGAATTGTGTCCGCCCCGAATCATGCCAACTGTCAGAACGACCGCGTCTTGGCTATCGGTGGCACGAGGTATGAATTTGTAGAGCACCTGAATGAGATGGGCCGCAGCAACAATCGGGTCAACCGCTTCATGGGGACGTGCTGCGTGGCCTCCGGCCCCGTGAACTTCAAATAGAATCTCGTCACAACTTGCAGTGAGCACTCCACTGCGAACGCCGATCGTGCCGCAAGCGCGAGTCGGGTCCACATGCAATCCGAAAATTCGCACAACGCTGTCCAGAGCTCCGACCTCGATCATGTCCATCGCGCCCTGGCACGTCTCTTCGGCTGGCTGGAAGATCGCTCGAATTCCATGCGACGGCCGAAGATCGTGGATTGTAACGACCTGTTGTATCGCACTCAAAGCTCCGTAGACGATGGCAGAGTGCGCATCGTGTCCACAGGCGTGCATCACTCCGTCGCACTGACTGCGGTACGCCACGTCCTTTTCATCCTGAATTCGCAGGGCATCAATATCGGCTCGCAAGCAGACTCGGGTCGGCATCGAGCGGAACAAATCCGTGACAACACCGCGACCGTCAATCCCCATGCGGACCTGGAGTCCCATGTCACCCAGTTTCTGGTAGAGCATGAGACTGGTCTCACGCTCCTCACCGGAGAGCTCCGGGTGTTGATGTAAGTGACGCCGCAACGAGACGATATGCTCGAAATTGCCGTCGACCTCGTCGAACAGGCTCTGTTCCCACGGTGCTGATACCATGACTTCTTACCTATTGTCGATTCACTGCCCAGGGTCTTCGCCGCAGGGAAGGCCACCAATGTGTGGCACTGGCTCAGCCAGTGCCTTGTGCATCGAGCCCGTGAGCTTACAAAACCCGAGGCTAGCGCCTTCGGCTCAAATCCGTATCATCTTGTTGCGGTCCGATTTCCTCTTCCAGCACTCGTTTTATCCACTTGCCCCAGACAAGATAGTGAATCGCCACCACCAGCGCCAGGATCCCGGATCCACCGACGAAGGCAATGCCCAGGTAGCCTAGCGGCATCAACAACAATAGCATAGCCGCCAGCAAGAACAGCCCAGCGACCATGATGCCAGCCATGGCAAACAGGCGGCTGAGAAGTGACGGCTGGGGCGGTTTTAGGTCAGAAACGACTGACGGACGCGATGGAAGAGGCCGTTCCATGCTATGGCTTTATCTAAAATTCGAGGTCG
>DUDC01000344.1:6397-9657 GCA_012959465.1 Planctomycetaceae bacterium | reverse complement strand
CGCCCACTTCGATTCGCGAGGAACGGCATAGGCCAGGGATCGATGCAAGTTCAATAGCGAAGCGCCAGCGGATACAGCAGCTGTGGTCTTCAGAAACGTTCGGCGACTAGAACGCGAGGACATCGTTGTTCTCCCTATCTCGTTGGACGATATGTGGACTTCGGCGGCTCGTTTCTTTGAAACCGCCAGCCTGCCGGACCCGATGTTAACCAGGATTTCGCCGAGGAGCAAACATCCGAGCTATCAGTCGCACCCTGCGGAAACACGATGTTTATTTTTCTTTTGGCGTTTTCTTTGTGGCCGGGGATTCGAAGTAGAGTCGGACGGTCGATATGACAGATATCTCGGGGTGCATCGGCAACTCGCGAGATTGAACATCCCCGACGCTAACGCTTTTCGCTCGGATGAACGGTTACGAGTTCTTCGGTCGGATCTGCGCTGAGGATGAGTCCTCGGAAATGCACCTCTTGAGGACCACGATTGGAGTGTAATTGCAAGCCAATCGGTCCAGCTTCGCACAGTTCGGGCTTCGGATCAGACCAGTCGGCAACGAGTTTTCCGTTGATGACATGGCGGATCCGGTTCCCAATGGCCAAAATCTCCATCCGGTTCCAGTCATGCTGTTTGCCGGCTTTTTTTGCGACGCCATCAGCATCTCGATAGATGCTGTTACGACGGTACAAATCCCAATAACCGTAGTTAGACGGATACATGACGAGGTGTCCCATGTAGCTGTACGGATCGCCCTTCTTCTCGACGGTCTTTCCCCACAAAGAAATTCCCGAGTGCATTTCGCTGGTTACTAGTTTGCTCTCAAAAATCAATCGGAAGTTGCGATACTTCTTCTTCGTAACCAGGTAGGTACTGGCTGGCGGGGCATTGTCTTTGCCGTTTTTTGCAACGATGATCCCCTTGTCCACAGAAAAGTACTTTTCTGTCTGTCCTTCCCATCCAGCAAAGTCGTGACCGTTAAAGAGCCTGATTGGTTTTTCACTTTTTGGTAGACGCGAAACTTGCAGTTCACTCCAGTCGGCTGTCGTCGGTTTCTCTGCCAAACAAACAGTCGCCATTTGGCAAAAAACACAGAGGGCCACGAAAGAGCTTTTCATCATCAGTGCGTCTCCTGTGAATGCGCGGCAAAGTCCAAAGATTAACCCGAAGCGCGAGCGTGGGATGTCGCCAATTGCGTCGTCCCTGGCTTACGCTTCGGGTTACGAAGTCATTCCTTTCCGGCCGGCCCGCGAGGCCGCGACTTATTTTTTCAGGTTCTTCTTGCGGACGTCGGCGGTCTCCGTTTCCAGCAAGCTGGCAACCTTCTTGGAAAGCGCTTCAGCGATTAGTCCGCTCGGTTCGCAACCTGTGGCGATCGCTCTAATACGTCCGCCTTTTTCGATCAGGAAATTAGAGGGCATTGTCTTGGTCTGAAAAATCGACCAACTGGCACCCTTCGTGTCAACCGCATAGAGCATGTTCAGTTTCTTGGTCTTAACGTACTTTTCAACTTTCTCATCCGGTTCCCGGAATATTGCCAAACTAGTCAAGCCTTTGCTTTTATAGGCGGCGTGCAACGCCTGGAAGTAGGCGAGTTCTTTGTCGCATCCGGAACAACCGCAGGTGAGCCGGACCAGAACCGGTCCCTTTTTGGTCAGCTCGGCAAGATCGATCAATTTGCCGTCCGACGATTTGATCTTAAAGGCCGGTGCCTGCTTGCCAATGTCGACCGTCTTCGCTTCTACCTTAGCGATCGTTTTGACTTTTGTTTTTCCACTAACTTTTTTTTTCTCGGCAGCGGCGAGGGAGGTGTACGCCACGGTTGCCACCAAGCACAAGGCACAAACAAAAATTCTCATAACAGTCTCCTGGTACGTGAGAAGGCACAAGCTTCTATCCTAGGACCAAAACGTAAAAACGAGTGTATCAGTGACCCAGATGTGTCGCAAGCAAAGAAAATAGCGTTGTCAGGCCCAGATCTAGACCAGGATAATCAATCCATTAGAGTGCGGGGCGACACTTCGTCACCTTGGCTTTGAATGCGTGAGTGAAGCAGGCGGCCGCTAAATTTCCCCAAAAAAACACAGGATTTCTCGCCGATCGGGAACTATCAGGTGAGGGAGCAAGATGAAACGGGATTCCGCACCGCTTGGCGACAATGGACGTACTCCGTCCATTGATTGGGAGGCCGAGGCAAAAGCCGGAGCAGGACTTGTCCGACCTTGTCCAACAAGCCAAGAAACTGGGTCGAACGCCTCGAAAAACTCGAGCAGGCGTTGACCACAAAAATGACGACAACTAGGGCAAAGACGTGGCGCTAGGGTTTCCCCACCGGCCCTGTGCCGGTGGGGCTAGGTTTAAAAACTACATCGGTCCTGTGCCGGTGGGGTAAAGCCGGCGAACTAATACAGCCGCTCTACTCGCAGTGGTTGTTTGGAACGATGTTTGACGACGACGCTAGAGAAAACGTCGGCGGGTAGTTCAACAGCGTGTCCGTCGATCGACGCATCGACGGCCTGCACTTTGGCGTGCGTCGAGCGGAGGCCGCCTAACCACCACCTTGAATCGGTCACATAGAGTATGTCATTTGCATCGGCGTTCAAATCCTCCGCCAAAGCGCGAGAGATCGTAACTCGGGGCATGTCGAGCGCCTCGTCTTGGCCCTGCACTTTACCTTTAAGCGGTTTCGCCATGGATCGGCGGATCTGTGATTCTTCGCCAGGTGATCCTTTGTACCGTGCCAGTGC
Organism: Planctomycetaceae bacterium; assembly: GCA_012959465.1. Classification (GTDB taxonomy): domain Bacteria; phylum Planctomycetota; class Planctomycetia; order Pirellulales; family Pirellulaceae; genus UWMA-0346. The sequence goes on along the minus strand of DUDC01000344.1, from coordinate 6,919 downwards.
ATCGGAAATCGTTCCCCACACCAAGCCTCGTTGCTTCTCAAACGGCTCTGGACGAGTCAGAACAGAGACGGAAACGCCGATCGCCGCCGAGACGCAGATCCCATAGCAAGCTCTCATGAACTTGAACTGTTTGAGCCCGGACAACCAACCCTCGTCGACGTCTACCATCGGAACGCCATGTGCAAACGGCAGGATTACCTGTGGCACAAACAAAGACAGACCGATGGCGGCAAGACCGCCGATCAATGTGCACATCGCCGCAGTCGCCGTAAAACGACGCCAAAACACACTCAACATCAATGTCACAACCAATGGTGGTGTCACAGCAGCGGTAAACGCACCGTGCGCATCGTATATGGAATCGAAGGTCATAAAAATTGGTACCAATGCCACACCGCATACAGTGACCGAAACCGAGGTAATTCGCGCCACCCGCAACAGTTGTTTGTCTGTCGCATCCGGATGGAATTGCGGTCGATAAATATCGTTGACAACCAGTGACGCAACGGCAGTGATCAATGT
>DUDC01000344.1:0-6218 GCA_012959465.1 Planctomycetaceae bacterium | reverse complement strand
CCGTCATCAACATCACCATCAAGGCAAAGGCAGCTTTCCGACTCTCAGCCAACGATTTAGTGGCCAGGAACCGCATGATGATCCCCTGGTTGATCATGTAAAACATGCCCGTGTTCGCAATGGCGTCCTGCCAGAAGATCCCCACACTTGGGAATCCGGGATCCTCATTGAAATTGGGAAACGCCAGCCTCGACTCTCGAGGAAGGTTGCTCCAAAACGCCTGAAACCCACCCAAGTAATTCACTCCGAGGATCAAAATCAGCAGCCCCACAAACAGCAACATCACACCTTGCAGCAGGTCCGTCATGATGACGCTGGTTTGTCCACCTGCCGTGACGTAGACACAGGAAACTAACGCAACAACCACTGCGGCGACAAAGACGGGCCAACCGAGGAGTGCATTGAGCACCTTGCCCATCGTGAAAAGGTTGACTCCGACATATCCGAAAAGGTAGATCAAGACGAGCATTGTTGCCCAGAATCGTACTTTCGAATTGAAGCGTCGACCGAGGTAATCCGGCACCGACGTGACTCGTGAGAAATAGAGGATTGGCAGCCAGCCAAAAATGAGAAGCGGATACCAGATCCAATCGTTCAAGTAGGTTTGGCTACTGGACAGCCCATACCCGTACCCCTTGTTCGAGTATTTGACAAAACTGTACGAACCGACCGTCGTCGCGATCAGACTGAATGCAATGAGCCACCAGGAGAATCGTTGCCCGCCGAAGAAAAAGTCCTTGATGGTCTTCTGCCGCCTCGCAAACCATGTACCTACTGCAAGGATCGCCAAGAAATAGAGGATCATGATCGCATAATCGATCGCGGTGCCGCGTACTGCATCGCCTCTATCGACCACACTCTCAGCACCACCCTGGTAGGCGACCTGCGGCGCCACAGTCATCGGGCCGAATTGAAGATATCCCTGCAACGCAGCAAAAAAGATCATCACGAAGAGGCAAACAAGAAGATTTCGCAGTCCGCGGGCCGTTCCGTTGATATACCCCTGTTTCCAGGCAATGATCAATCCAGCCACGAAGACGAGCCCACCCACCAGGTAGGAATAAAGATAGGGAGTTGCGGTGGACATATATTCTCTCGTGACTCGAGTCAGCGACACCGAACGTATCACGGCATGCCGAAAATTCAAGAAGATCGTTTCGCTTTGGACAACATATCACCCAAGGAATCAATATTCTCGACGATCAAGTCCGGCAACGGGCTTTTCTGAGCCTCCTCGCGGGTCGCCTCGCCAGTCAGAACAAGTACACCCAAAGCTCCAGTTCGGCTCGCCATTTCCATGTCGGTGTACAGTCGATCTCCTACGATCGCCAACTGAGAGGGCTCGATGTCGTGTCGAGCGAGGATCGGATCGAGCATACATGGATTAGGCTTGCCTGGTACCTCATCGGGTCGTCGTCCGGTCACCGATTCGAGACAGGCACAGAGGGCCCCACAATCAACCAGAACCGTTTCCAGGTCGGTCGGACAAACCAAATCGGGATGCGTAGCGACGTAGGGACGCCCTTTCGCGATCCAATATGCGGTCGTGCACAAGCGGCTATACGAGATCTCTGTATCGAATGCGACGACCACAACATCCGGATCGCCATGCTCCGACTTTTCAACAATCGAGTAACCCGCCTCACGAAATTCATCTCGAAGGCTCCGAGTCCCCAACACGTTGAGTGCCCGAGCATCGGGATAATTAGCGGCCAACCAGTCGATCGTTACTCTGCCAGAAGTGAGCACTTGACTGGCCGGCGTGGGTAATCCAATGCGTTTCAATTTCACACAATAATCAGCCGTGCTTTGGGAGCTGTTATTGGTGATGTACGTGTAGCCAATCCCCAGTTTGTCAAGCCGCGCGAGGAACGTCTTGGTAAACTCGAAAACAACACCGTCTCGATAGATCGTACCGTCAAGGTCCAAACCCAAGTGCCGGATGCCAGCTAAACGCTGCTCAAGATCCCTTTCATCCATGAACGGTTGCCTTTCCTCACTTTTTTCTAACGCGGAATCTGGGAGTCAACGCGGACAGCCATAACAAAGCTCACAGCAACGACCGCAACGTCAATCGCTACTCTTCAGCCGATTTCGTTTTCTTCCACTCGACAAGCGGCGTTGGTCCGCGTGAGCCGACGATCGTACCGTCCCTGAGATTGTAGAACAGGCCGAGACGACCACCTTTGTGTTTTGTCACAGCGACAATCAAACCATTTTCTGAAATGGCGTATTTTCCAGTCGAGTAAACACCCTCGCCGCGGCTCCAAAGGAATCCGCACTTGAATGAGCCGTCCTTTTCGAAAATCAGAGGTTCGCTGTCCGCGTCTTGCGATAGCCACGTGCCCACAGGTTCGCCGTCCGGTCGACTGCCGTAGTACCATTTCGACGTGTCCATGAAAACGGCGATATCAGCATTCAATTCGTCTAACGAGACCAACTCGCCTTGTGCCGTACCATCGTCCGTCACACCATTTTCGGTGACTTGCGAGTCTTTCTGATCAACCAGCGGATCACCCGTTACCTGTGTCGTACGATCGGTTGTGGCTTCGTCTTCGCTGCCAGAATCGGAACTGCCACGGTTACAACCGCAACAGACCAATGAAACTGCAAACAGGGCCACAGCAAAATGGAATCCTGCAGACAAGAGTGACAGGCGCATCGTTACACCTCAATTGCGTTTGAAATTACCGTGAGACCAATTGTATAGGCGAGGCAGATGGAATAAAAGTTTCTCACTTGTCGGTCTAGAGGTTTCACGGCGCGAAGTGCGGTCCTCGTCGCTTGATCGGCTGGTCGGTTATACTCTCGACTTGGCATTCACAGTTGCACCCGTTAGAGGGCATATCAAGCGATCCGGATCCATCGAGGTCTTATCATGCGGAACAAAGTACGTTTTCTGCTCGGAATCGGGTTGGTCTGGATCGAAGTTGGCCTGTTACTGTCGGCGACAGCCAGCGGGCAAGACGATAGACCGTTTGTCGAGTATCCAGCGAAACAAGCCGATTACTTGCTGAGGCTGCACGCGAAGGATGCAGCTCAAGGCCTGAGGGGGGAGCTGGCATTTCGCGCCGATTACCCTGGTGGATTCGCTGCATGGCAGTCGGTCGCTCGCGCGAAACTAGCAGATCTCCTCGGCCTCAAGCGGATGAAATCCGAACTTGACCACCCCTCGGCACGGTTCGCCGATCCGATCCTCGAAGACGGCTATACGCGTCGCCGCGGGGAATTGGAAACTGAACCAGGCATCTTCATCCCGTTCTGGTTGCTGACTCCGACTACTGGAAAAAATATCGAAAAGCGACCGCTCGTGATTTGTGCCCACGGACACGACGCCGACGGATGGAACAGCTACGCCGGAGTTTACCGCGACGACAAGCATCGCCAACAAACGCTTGAAAAAGATGGAGATATCGGAGTGCAGGCGGTCAAACGAGGTTTCGTGGCCCTGGTGCCGGCGACACGTGGACTGGCCCAGGTTGCCTCGCTACCCGACCCTAAAGGTCGCCATGGAAATCGACCGTGTCGAGCGCAGCTGATTCACTGCTTGCTGGCCGGGCGAACGGCAGTTGGTGAGCGGGTGTGGGACACGCAGAGGCTACTTGACTGGGCACTCTCTGAAATAAAGGGCATCGATCATAGCAAAGTCGTGATGCTGGGGAACTCGGGCGGAGGTGTACTGACTGTCTATGCTGCCGCCTTGGACGAGAGAATTGCCGTCGCCGTGCCAAGTTGTTCTTTCACCTCGTTTACCAGCAGCACGGGATTCGTGTTTCATTGTGACTGTTGCCTGGTACCTTCGGCGGAGGTCGTCCTGGGAGACATGTCGGATATTGGCGCTCTCACGGCGCCGAGGGCTCTGCTTGCCGTGCACGGACGGAAGGACGGCTTGCATTCATTTGCCGACGTAGAACGCGCGATGAAGAGAGTCCGGTCGATTTACAAAGCGGCAAACGCGACCGATAGGTTTCATCACGAGTGGGGTGCCGACGGTCACAAATTCTATCCGAATATCATGTGGCCATTCATCGAGGCTCAACTTGCCAAGTGACACCTGCTGATCAGTGGGGTTCAGCATTCGCGACCGACAACAACAATGTGTTGGCCACGCTGAATCGGTGCGACCCATGCTTGGGCAACGACGACCCCGGCGACGCCCGCGCGGGCCGCCCAAGGCTCGGTATCGATATGGTCGAAGTCGTGCAGCCACCCAACTACGTCGCCGCATTCGACGCTCGCACCACATTCCAACAACGGTTCATAGTGACCGGCAAACGGTGCCACGGTAAAGCACTCTCGGTCAACAAGAGCCACTTTTCGCTGTGTGCCGGCTTTGTGATGCGCGATGGGTTGAATCTCACCGCGAAGTTGCCCGTGGTGGATCGCCGCTGCCAACACGCCTTGACGTCCATAGCGAACACCTTCGGCATTTACCGCTCGTCCCCAGCCCAGCTCGGTGCCAACAGTGATCTTGCCAAGCCGCTCAGCTTCACTCGGCAACAGTCCAGGGGTCTGATTCTGGTAGACCATGATCAAAGGTGTGCCGAACCATCGGGCCGTGTCTTCGATCACCCGCAATTGCTCGGGATCATCCAGTGAATGAAAGCTGGCACATGGCGAGAACCTCGCCACATCGCCACCGGAATGCAAATCGATCACAACATGAACACGCGGCCAGATCTGATCTCGCACAAAAGCCGCGATGCGATGCGTAATGCTGGCTAGAGCGGCCGTGACACCGGCACCCTCGACGAAAGCGCGGTTCAGATTCACGCCATCGTCGGCACTTTCGCGTGTACCGGCATGAAATGCCGACGGGTTGAGCACGGGCACGAGGATGATTCGACCTTGCACATCGTCCAGCTTGATCTCCCTCAGTAGATGCTTGAGCGCTACCGGACCTTCATATTCATTGCCATGATTCGAACCGAACGCGACCAATCCGCGACCGGGCTCGACATTCGCTCCGACAAGCACGGTCAGCGGAATAAGATGTTCGCCCCATATGCTGTCGTGTTCCAGTGCAACCCAGTAGTCACGGCGTCCAGGCGAATCCAAGTCGAGGTCACTAGGTCGCGTTACGAGGCGAGTCATATCGTTCAATTGGTCACCCTTGTTGTGGGCCGAAGGCGCTAGCCTCGGATTTTCAGTATCGCACGATCAACTGATTAAGGCCCGGATTGACGGAGACCCGACGCTAGCGCGTTCGGCTCATCCTGGAGCCAGTGCCACACAATCGACGTGCCAGCTGATTCCTTCCACCCAGGTTGATGGATACAATTTACCCCGAGTGAACTCTAGATAACAGATCACCGACCACGAGGTAAATCCCATGACAAAGCGCCCCTTGTCTTTGTTCGTCGTACTGGTTCTCAACTTTTCGACGGCCAACATGCCCGCGGCCGATTGGACTCAGTTCCGCGGAAAAGAAGGCCTGGGGATTAGTGACGAGAAGGGCTTGCCAACGAACTGGTCGTCGACGGAGAACATCGTCTGGAAGACCGAAATGCCCGGACCGGGGGCGTCTAGTCCGATCACACTTGGAGATCGCGTATTCATCACCTGTTATTCCGGTTACGGTCTCGAGCCAGGCGAAGGTGACCAAGAAAAGCTAGTCCGACACCTGCTCTGCCTGAATCATAAAAGCGGAGAGATCATCTGGCACAAGAGGTTCCAGCCCAAGTTGCCCGAGCACCAGTACCGAGGCGAGGGCTCCTACCACGGTTACGCCGCCAGCACTCCAACAACGGACGGCGAGCGGCTATACGTGTTCTTTGGAAAATCTGGTGTCTTCTGTTTCGATTTGGATGGAAATCAGCTGTGGCAAACGAGCGTCGGCGAGCGGACCAACGGCTGGGGGTCGGGATGCTCGCCGCTGCTGTACAAGAATCTGTTGATCATCAACGCCAGTGTCGAAAGCGGCTCGCTTGTTGCGTTGGACAAAATAACGGGCGGCGAAATGTGGAGCACCAGCTGTAACGTGTTTCTGACCGGTCCTGAGGGTGAAATGCCCGCATTCCAGTACGTTTCCCAGGCTGGAGGACCGATGCTCTCCCAGGAGTGGTTCAGAGGGATAAGCAACTCTGCGCTCCAGCATTGATGGTTTTGATTTTCGGGGATGAAGGTCATAGACCTCGATGACGTATTTGGCGTCGGGTGCGGTCCCCCAGTTTTCTGTAGATACTGATGATGAAGTAACACCGATTTTAGGAACACCC
>DUDC01000343.1 GCA_012959465.1 Planctomycetaceae bacterium | reverse complement strand
ACGTGTTTGCCTTTTCGACGCGAGTCGTTGGATGGTCCTAGCTAGACGAGAAACAGGATTGTAGCGGAAGTTTCCATCTTCGGCCTGTTTTGCAAACAAAGTGCCATCTGTAAAAACAAGAAAACGTCATGGCATGAATCAACCGGCGGCGGAATGGTGGGAACGGTCAGGCAATGAGAGTACCATGATCGGCTGACGATCTGTCATTTACAATGACGGCGATTTTAGGCCAATAACTCTCGCAAGGTGACCTGTGTATCGTCGAATCCCTCTGCTCTCAATCGTTGTTTCGGCTCTCTTCACTGCGGTTGACTTGTCTGGCCAAGAGCCGATGGTCACGTGGCCTCAGTGGAGAGGACCGCAGGCCGACGGCGTCGCGGTCGATGCGCAACCACCCGTCAATTGGTCTGCCGATTCGAATCTCGCCTGGGTCGCTGAACTGCCAGGTGAAGGTGCTTCAACGCCGATAGTTTGGGGCGACCGAATATTTATCACAGCAGCCGTCCGCACGGACCAGAGTGTTGAAACGCCCAACGACCCGCGGGCCAAGACTATCCCGCCCGGTTTTGTCTACCGATTTGAAGTACTCTGCCTCAGTCGGATTGACGGTTCTCTCATCTGGCAAAAGACGGCGATAGCACAAGCGCCGCACGAGGGCATTCACCCTTCGCACACTTACGCATCCGGATCTCCTACCACGGACGGAAAACGACTATACGTCTCGTTCGGATCCCGTGGCATCTTTTGTTTTACGATGGACGGTACGTTGATTTGGGATCGTGACCTTGGTGACATGAGAACACGTTACGGCTGGGGCGAAGCGACGACGCCCGTGTTGTTCGGTGACAAGTTGATTATCGCTTGGGACCAGGAGGATGAATCATCGATTTTCGTTCTCAACGCCCTGGATGGAAAAACTGTCTGGCGGAAGGACCGTCCCGATGAACCAACAGGCTGGGCCACGCCACTGGTGGTTGAGACGGATGACGTTGCATTGGCCATCGTTCAAGGAACCGGACTCGTCCGTGCATACAGACTAGACACAGGCGAGGTTGTCTGGTCGTGCGGTGGTCAAACAGTGAACGCGATTCCCAGCCCCGTGCGACACGCGGACATGGTCATTTGCATGAGTGGCTATCGAAAGAGCATCATTCAGGCGATCCCACTCAACGCCCGAGGCGATGTAACCAATACCGACGCGATCCGCTGGACCGGCTCCCGAGGAACTCCGTATGTTCCTTCACCCGTTGTTTCGAAACACCGACTTTACTTTACGCGCACCAATTCCGGCCTCTTGAGTTGCCTGAACGCAGCGACCGGCGAATCGATCTACCCGCCGCAACGGCTTGAGAAGATTGCCAGCATGTATGCCTCGCCGATGGTCGCCGGCGGAAACGTCTACTTTGTCGGGCGTAATGGCACTACCGTGGTTATCAAGGACAGCGATAAGTTCGAGGTCGTAGCGACGAATTATCTAGATGATGCCATCGACGCGTCGCCAGTCGCTGTGGGAAAACAGCTGTTACTGCGTAGTCGAACGAAGTTGTACTGCCTGGCCGAAGCCCCGAGGTAAATGTGTGGCACGGACTCTGCCCAATAGTGTCCGGTAAATTGAAAGACTGAGGTATTGCGGGCTCTGTCAGTGTCATCAGCCGCTGCACGCTAGCTAGCGCGTGCCGGCTGATTTGTCAATGGAACACGCAACGATCCTGAAACACCTGCTGAACAGCGTACCCTTGATCGAACGATAGCCTGATGTCAAAGTACAGTCACAGTAAAAAGTACCGGTTGCGACGTAAACTGGTCGATAATCTCCCGACTGACCTCGCTCGATTCTTGCATGACACTCTACTTCGCAGAAGGCTCCCCAACGACCGTTATTGACGATGAGGAGCTTAATAAGGCAATTCAGACGGCCTTACAGCGTTTGGGCCAACCGGACCGTGTCCTTGCGGTCCCGCCTGATTTTACGCGCTTCAATAGCAGAGCCGGACAGATCACCTGCTTGCTCTACCAGACGTTGCGTGAGCGATTAACGGATGTCATGCCCGCATTGGGAACACACTTTCCTATGGAAGATTGGCAGTTGGAACGAATGTTCCCTGGTATTCCCCGTGAGTTGATCCGCGAGCATCGCTGGCGTGATGACGTGGTGACGATTGGTGAGGTGCCTGCTGAGGTGGTCGACCGTTTTACCGAAGGAATCTACAACAAGCCGTGGAAGGCGCAGTTGAATCGACTCCTTTGGGAGGGAGGTCATGACTTGATCGTCTCGATCGGGCAAGTCGTTCCGCACGAAGTGATCGGCATGGCCAACTATAACAAAAACATTTTTGTTGGCACTGGTGGTGTCGAAGGCATCAACGAGAGCCACTTTATTGGCGCGGCCTATGGCATGGAGCGCATGATGGGAAAAGCGGACACGCCACTCCGCAAGATCCTCAACTACGCGCAAGATCGCTTCTGTGCACACTTGCCGCTTCTCTACATCTTGACGGTGATCGGCGCGGATGACGGCGGTCAGTTAGTGCTCCGCGGTCTCTTTATCGGCGACGACAACGAGTGTTTTCGCCTGGCCAGTGCACTTTCGGTGGAGGTCAACTTTACAAAACTCGACGAACCGCTGGATAAAGTCGTTGTCCACCTGGACCCGGAGGAGTTTCACAGCACTTGGCTGGGAAACAAGGCGATCTATCGAACTAGGATGGCGATCGCGGATGACGGCGAATTGATTGTCTTGGCACCTGCGGTAAAGACGTTTGGCGAGGATCCTGAGATCGATCTGTTGATTCGGAAGTACGGTTACCGAACGACGCCTGAAGTCATGGAGTTTGTCCGTGCGAACGACGACCTGCGAGCGAATTTGTCGGCGGCGGCACATTTGATTCATGGATCGTCGGAGGGCCGGTTTCGCGTTACCTACTGCCCGGGCGAGTTGACCCGTGAGGAGATCGAGGGGGTCGGCTACCAATTTGGTGACTTGGCGGAATTCAGTAGACGCTACCCGGTCGATGAACTTGCCGAGGGGTGGAACACTCGCAATGGTGAGCGATTCTATTTCATCGGCAATCCGGCCTTGGGATTATGGGCGTTCAAGGACCGTCTGTAGCAGCTGATCTCGCGTGAGTTTCGTAGATCCACTCGCGTCACCTGGGAAGGCAACAATCTGCTGGACAAACATCGCGACATGGTGGCTGATCCCCGATCGCCGCCGACTCACGGCGCCCCAGTCGTTCTTCAACGAGGATTCGCAACAGTTCGATGTATTTTGGATGCGTTCCCACGGTAGCGGCTCGAGCCATCGCGAGGCCCTTCTCGTCACATACCTGCCGCGCTTCAATATCCAAGTCGAAGAGGACCTCCAGATGGTCTGAAAGGAAGCCCAGCGGCGCGATAACAATAGCCCGCGATGGGTCCTTGTCGGCCAATTCGGTCAAGTAGCTACAAATATCCGGTTCCAGCCATGGTTGTGTTGGCGGTCCGGAACGGCTCTGGTAGCACAAGCTCCACCGTTGCCAGTTCAATCGCTCCGCGATAAGTTTGGCCGACTCGTTCAATTGCACTTCGTACAGGCAGTGGTCGGCCATTGCCATTGGGATACTGTGCGCTGTGAAGATCAATTCGCCGTCGTTAACGGCCGCATCAAGTCCAGAGAATGCCTCGTGGATTCGCTCCGAAACGGCTTCGATGAAGAGCGGGTGGTTAAAAAATACTCGTACTTTGTCAACTTGCGGAAACGGGAAATCCAGTTCTTGCTGGGCGTCTCGAATATTCTCAAGATACTGTCGACAGCCCGAGTAGGAACTGAACGCCGAGGTAACAATAGTCAGGACACGCTGAACTCCATCCTGTTGCATTTGTCGCATCGTATCGGCAAGCATCGGTTGCCAGTTGCGGTTTCCGAAATAGACTGGCAAATCGATGTCATTCGTCGCCAATTCGATCTGCAATGCTGAGATCACATCGCGGTTTTGCTGATTGATCGGACTCACGCCGCCGAAATGCATGTAATGTTTGGCCACGCTCTGCAGTCGTTCGTCCGGAACATTGCGCCCTCGTACCACGTTTCGCAGAAACGGCATCACATCGTCGGGACCCTCGGGGCCGCCAAAGGACAAGAACAAGATCGCGTCATAGTTGGGTGCATTCATGATGAAGCTGTGTCGTCTTCCTCGGCTCGAGTGATATTCAACGGAATGTGCTCGATTATCTGATCGGGGAACGGAATAGCGTATGGTGCCCGATCTTTTGGAAACCGGCAACAAACGACCATCAGTTCACCTTCGGCGATCAATAGTTCCTGATGAGTAATTCGGAACTTGTGTTTCATTCGCAGCCCATCGTTGTGTGCCACCTGGAGGTCGATCGTCAAGACTTCCTCGAATCGTGCCGGTCGATGGTACTGGCACTTTGCCTCGCGCCGCGGCATGCCCATTGTTCCCATCTCGTCTTGGATGACGACGGACAATCCCAGCGATCGTAAAAAGGCGTACTCGGTCTCCTCCATGTAGCGAAAGAAGCTCGAAAAATGCACAATTCCGGCCATGTCGGTATCGGCAAATTCCACGCGTCGTTTGGCTTGAAACGATTGCATCGGATGCAAAATCCTCTACGCCGTTGGCGAATCGGCAGGTTACTTTACATCACTCGTGTACAAATCGCCCGTGTCACTTGGCAAGTTCGGCTTCGAGTGCCTCGCTCAACGTCGCATGCTGAAATTCGAATCCTAATTGTTGCAACTTGTGTGGGACAACGCGAGTGCTCGGGAGCAGCAAAGCCTCGGCCATTTCACCGAATCCGAGTTTGGCGGCGAATGCCGGCATCGGAAAGAGTGTCGGACGGTGCAGGGCCCGGCCAAGTTCTCGTGTAAACTCGGCGTTCGTTACTGGCTGAGGTGCCACGGCATGGAGAGGGCCAGAGATTTCTTTCTGTTCAGCGGCAAACCGCAGAACTTCCGCCAGATCATGTAGCGATATCCAACTCCAGTATTGCCTGCCACGACCAATGCGGCCGCCGGCACACAATTTGAACGGAAGCAACATTTTTTTGAGCGCGCCATCCTTCGAGCTCAACACCATTCCGATTCGAGCGTTGACAACGCGAACTCCGGCATCCGCAGCCACAGTCGTCGCTTCCTCCCACGCCTGACAGACGTCGGCAAGGAACCCGTCTCCCGCGGCGTCTTCCTCGCGAAGTTCCCTATCTCCCTGGTCGCCGAAGTATCCAACGGCTGAGGCGGAGATGAGAAACAACGGGCGACGGGCAAGTTGCGCGAGTGATTCGGCGATCAGTCGAGTGCCCTGAACGCGGCTCTCGAGGATTTTCGTCTTCTTCGCTTCGTTCCAGCGGCCCGCCGCGATGCTCTCGCCCGCTAAGTGAATAACGCCATCGAGATCGCCGAGTCGATCGAGATCGATCTCGCCGGACGTTGGATTCCAGTAGAGTCCCTCTCTGGATCGGTCGCGAACCATCGGAACGACATCATGACCGGCCGCGACCAAGGCCTCTGTTGTGCCATTCCCAACCAGCCCGGACGCTCCGGTAATCCCGATCCTCAATGCCACGGGGACCTCCACAGTAAATCACGTTGATCGGACGACCTCTCTCGAATCCGGTCTATGTGTTGATATTTATAGGATTCAATAGGAATGTCAAGAAGTCTGGAGAAGTGCCGTGTACCACGGTCAGCGGACATTCTACGTTTTGGAGTGGGAGTGGGCAGGAGCAAGCGTACGGGCGAGCTGTCCCCTCGGCCATGGCATCTCCATCGTGCTCAGTAGGCCTACTGCCCGGGCGACGACTCCGCTACATTTTAGTGCCGAGTGTTGGAGAGGATTTTTCCACACATCTCTGGGCGAGCAGGATTTCTTTCCATTTGGGACAATGCGCCGGCGGGACTATTGGTTCGTAACAAGCGACTACATTGGTAGAAAAAAACTAACAGATATGACAGCCATTAAGAAGCTGCTGGTGGCCAATCGCAGCGAGATTGCCACTCGAGTGTTTCGCAGTGCCACCGAGTTGGGGATTGCAACGGTCGCCATTTACTCGCACGAAGACCGTTTTGCACTGCATCGCTTCAAGGCGGATGAGGCCTATCAGATCGGGAGTGCTGGCGAACCGATCCGGGCATACCTCAACATCCAGGCGGTCATTGAATTGGCGCAGAGGGTCAGTGCCGATGCGATACACCCTGGATATGGGTTTCTCTCTGAAAAGTCGGAATTCGCGATAGCGTGCGCCGAGGCGAACATAACGTTTGTCGGGCCAAGTATCGACGCCCTTGAGCAACTTGGCGACAAGACTTCAGCTCGGGAGATTGCTCAGGCGGTTGGCGTGCCGACGCTTGGAGGTGGGCCTGTGCTCGTGACGTCGGAGCAGGCTCGTCAGGAGGCTGAAGAACTCCAATATCCGGTGATCCTGAAGGCGGCACATGGTGGCGGCGGAAGGGGGATGCGAGTTGTGCATTCCGCCGACGATCTGCTCGGTCAATGGGAACAAGCGAAACGCGAGTCGCTTACGGCATTTGGCAGCGACGAGATCTTCTTGGAAAAGTACTTGGTTGGGGCTCGCCACATTGAAGTCCAGTTGCTAGGCGACAAACATGGCAATCTTGTCCACCTCTACGAACGTGATTGCTCTGTGCAACGACGTCATCAGAAAGTTGTCGAGATCGCTCCGGCACCCAACTTGAACCAGTCAACCCGAGAATCGCTGTGTGAAGCCGCAGTACAAATCGGCCGGAAAGTTGGATATCACAATGCCGGTACGGTGGAATTTTTGGTCGACACTGAATCAGGCAAGTTCTTCTTTATCGAGGTGAACCCGCGGATTCAAGTGGAACATACGGTGACCGAGGAGGTGACTGGGGTCGACATTGTGAAATCGCAGTTGTTGATTGCCGGTGGCACCTCGCTGCATGGTCCAGAAATCGATCTCCCTAAGCAGGCGTCGGTCGAAGTGCACGGTTTTGCCCTGCAGTGTCGTGTCACAACTGAGGACCCCGCCAATAATTTCCTGCCGGATTATGGCCGCGTCACGCACTATCGATCGGCAAGTGGCATGGGCATTCGTCTGGACGCCGGCAGCGCGTTTTCCGGAGCTATCGTAAACCCGTATTACGATTCGATGCTAGTCAAGGTAACAGCGTCGGCGAGAAAGTTCCCCGATGCCATTCAGAAGATGCTACGCAGTCTTCATGAATTCCGGATTCGCGGTGTAAAGTCCAATATTCCCTTCCTGATCAACGTCGTTCAACACCCTACTTTTCACGACGGAAAATGCACGACACGTTTCATTGATGAGACTCCTGACCTGTTCAACTGGCCTCGGCGTCGAGATCGTGCGACTCGCATCTTGCGATACATTGGCGAGACGATTGTCAATGGCAACACCTTTGTGAAGGGGCGTCCGGTAACCAGGCGGCGGACACCAGCTCTTGTTCCCAAAGTGCCCGATGAAGTTCAACGTCCACAGGGCTCACGTGACATTTTTCACAAGTTGGGCGCGGAGAAATTTTCCCAGTGGATTCTAGATCAACGCGCACTGTTGATCACGGACACAACATTCCGAGATGCGCATCAGTCGCTTTTGGCCACCAGGTTTCGAACGAAGGATCTTCTGGAGATTGCCGAGTTCTACTCGTACCAGTGCCCAGAGTTATTTTCGATCGAAATGTGGGGTGGGGCGACGTTTGACACTTCGATGCGGTTCTTGAAAGAGTGTCCCTGGGATCGGCTGATTCGTCTCCGCGAGAAGGTTCCCAATACGTTGTTTCAAATGCTGTTACGGGCGTCAAATGCGGTCGGATACACCAACTATCCTGACAATGTAGTCCGCGAATTTGTCCGCGAGGCGTCCGACGGAGGCATCGACATTTTCCGAGTCTTCGACGCATTGAATTGGACCGAAAATATGCAGGTGGCAATGGACGCCGTACTCGACACAGGCGCTATTTGTGAGGCGGCTATTTGTTATTCAGGTGATCTGCAAAACCCTCTCCGCACCAAATACAACCTGCGCTATTATGTCGACCTCGCCAAACAGCTTGAGAAAATGGGCGCCCATATTCTGGCCATTAAAGATATGGCGGGACTCTGTAAGCCCTTTGCCGCGGCGTCGCTTATCGAGACCTTAAAGCAAGAGATTGGAATTCCAGTCCACTTTCATACGCACGATACAGCCGGAACACAGGTTGCAGCCATATTGAACGGGGCTGAAAAGAACCTCGATATCGCCGATGCGGCTATGGCGCCGTTGTCTGGCGGAACTTCTCAACCGAATCTTAATACGTTGAATGAGGCGTTACGATTTACTGCTCGTGAAACTGGACTAGATTCTGAGCGACTTGATCAAGTGGCCGAATATTGGCGCGTCGCCAGACAGTTTTACACGCCGTTTGAAAGCGAGGTCTTGCCTGGGACGGCTGATTTGTACAACCACGAGATGCCGGGAGGGCAGTATACAAACCTGTTTCAGCAAGCTGATGCGCTCGGTCTGGCTGACCAGTGGAAAGATGTCTGCCATACCTACGCCGACGTTAACCAGTTGTTCGGCGATATTGTCAAAGTGACGCCGACGTCGAAGGCTGTTGGCGATATGGCGTTATTCATGGTCGCCAACAAACTGTCGAATGACGACGTTTTGGATACGGAGAGGGAACTCGCTTTTCCGGCTTCGGTGATCGACTTGATTGGTGGTGCGATGGGACAACCAACCGGTGGATTTCCCGAGCCGGTCAAGGAGCGGATCCTCCGTGATGGACCTGCTTTTAGTGGTCGACCCGGTGCAACGCTCGCTGATGCTGACTTCGATGGCGCGACGGAAACGGTACGCGAGATGCTAGGACGAGAACCGCATCGCCGCGAAGTCGTCTCCTATCTTCTTTATCCGAAGGTGTACGAAGAATTCGTCAGTCACCGCAAAAGTTATTCCGACACCAGCGAGTTGCCGACACCTGTATTCTTTTTTGGGATGGAACCGGGTGAGGAGATCGCCGTCGACATCGAAGTCGGAAAGACGTTGATTATTAAGTACGTTGCGGTGGGTACACCCCATCCCGATGGCTGCCGAGTGGTTTTTTTCGAGTTGAATGGACAGCCTCGCCATATATCGGTCGAAGATCTGGCCCATGAGTCGGATGTCGTTAGGGCGACAAAAGCCGATCCTGATGACTCGGGACACGTCGGCGCGAGCATGCCCGGTATGATCGTGACTGTGGCGATACAGGCAGGTGACAGTGTAAAAGCGGGTCAAAAATTGTTGTCGCTCGAGGCGATGAAGATGGAAACCACGATGTACGCTGAGTGCGACGGAAAGATCGGCAAGGTCTACGTTCAATCCGGAAGCCAAGTCGAAACGGGCGACCTGCTGCTGACGATCGAGTAGGTCACTTTCGCCGAAAGTGACCTACAGGAATCGGATCGCGTTTTCGTCGTTTGCGGGATCTGGCAATGGACGTCGATGTGCAACTGTCTGCGTAAGGAAATGGACTCCGTCCTTTTCGGCTCGATCGTGTCGTGCCTGAGAGGCGATGAATCGAGAGGATCGGTTGGCGTAGTACACGGCGGCCCATGACCCCGGAAACACGAGCAGCATGATGATGGCCTCTGGTTCGGGGATCGAAGTCAGCGCGGCAAGGAACATTGGAATTAAAAAGACTGATCCGATGCTCATCAGGCCGCCGACGTATCCGGCAGGA
>DUDC01000342.1:44434-53693 GCA_012959465.1 Planctomycetaceae bacterium | reverse complement strand
CTGCGCCACCAAATTCGCGATTCACGGTTTCACCGATGCGCTCTACGGCGAACTTGCCAACGTGGGGATTCACGTGTTGTTGGTCAATCCAAGCACGACGCGCAGCGAGTTCTTTAGTCGAGAGCGAACGAAAGATGCTCCCTCACCGTTTCGGTTCGGCGCCATGACACCCGCGGTGGTGGCCGCCAAGACAATCCGAGCGATTCAAGCGGGCAAGCGAGAGATTATTCTCTCGCCGGGCGGAAAACTGTCTGTCTGGTTGGACCGAATCGCTCCCTGGTGGATGGCCCGAATTCAGCGCGGTCGAGGAAAGACATGATCGACCGATCGAGGGTCGCACAGGGTGAGCTGGCTCGCCCAAATAGTGTCCGGAGAAATTGAAGGCCTCTGGCGATGAAAATACAAGGACGAAGCGCTAGCGAATGAGTCTCGAGGGCGGCAGACGACTCACTCGCTGCCGCTCTGGCGTTTCGTGCATGTATTGCTGGCTCCACATTGAATTCAACTCGACATCCTTGACATTGGGCCTCGGCGACCTAGAGTTTCGCGACGCGTATTCTATCGCGAGTTTCGGGCATCAAGTCTCGCTTTAAAATGATGGGAATCGACGAGGATGGGGAACCTGGAAGACAGCCTGTTGGCCAAAATGGCACGAATGCGGTCGGTCCCTCACGGCGACGAAAACGTTTGGGATGAGTTGGAAGCGTCGCCACCGCAACAGTCCTCGACGTCTACGACCGCCACGGTTCAGCCGCCGAACGAACAGAGCGACGACGATAAGCTCAGCAGTCTACTGAGTCGCATCGAGCGGCTATCTGACGGCGGACCGGCGAACGCCGATTCACCGCCATCGTCCGATGAAAGAAACCTCTTTCCAACCGAGTCGTTTGTTCCACTTCAGAAACGGTCTCTCGAGGAGATGGAGCTGACCCCGAGTGAAGTTGAAGAACTCGCCTTGAAGTACTTGCTCAGTCGCGGCGACGCAAGTGGACGAGATATATCGGAACAAGTCCGCATCCCGTTCGCGATCATGGAAGTCTTGCTACATCGAGCGAAGGAGGACCAGTTGGTCGTCTACCGGGGATCTGCCCCGATGAACGACTACGTCTACCAATTGACCGATTTGGGCCGCGACCGCAGCAAGCGTCTGATCGAACACTGCACCTACTTTGGCTCAGCGCCCGTATCCTTAAAAGACTATGTTGAGAGTGTAAAAGCGCAGTCGCTGGTGCACCAGAACCCCCACCCCAAAGATCTGGCACTCGCCTTCAATGACCTGCTCATTTCGCCCGGAATGCTACGACGATTGGGCCCAGCCATCAACTCAGGTAGGGGGATGTTCCTTTTTGGCGAACCGGGAAACGGCAAGACAAGCATCGCCAAACGAGTAACTAGAGCCTTTGGACACCACATCTGGATCCCACGGATGATTGGTGTGGACGGCGAGACCATCCGCCTGTTTGACCCGATGAACCACGAGGAGGCTCCATTATCAAAACGAGATGGCTTGATCGATGAGATAAAAGTCGATGAACGATGGGTGCGGATTCGTCGGCCAACGATCGTGGTTGGCGGTGAATTGACCATGCATCAGTTGGAGGTGACCTTCAACAAGACAACCGGCATCAGCGAAGCGCCGCTTCAAATGAAGAGCAATTGTGGCAGTCTGGTCATTGACGACTTTGGACGTCAGCGGGTGGCGGTCGACGAGTTGCTCAATCGATGGATCGTCCCATTGGAAGAACGCATCGACTTCCTGAATCTGCCGAGCGGCAAAAAACTACAAGTCCCCTTCGACCAGTTGATCGTCTTCTCGACGAACCTGGAACCACGCGAACTAGTCGACGAAGCACTTCTCCGTCGCATTCCCTACAAGATCGAAGTGGTGGACCCCACAGCCGACGAGTTCCGGCAACTATTTCGTACGATGTGTACTGAGTTGAAGATTGAATACAACGAAGAATGCATCACATACCTGATCGAAGAACACTACCAGAAGGCGCAACGACCTTTCCGATGTTGCCATCCTCGAGACCTGCTCATGCAGATCCGAAACTACTGCCGTTATGAACAGAAAACGGCCGAGTTATCTCCGGAATCCTTCGATTTCGCTATCGAAAACTACTTTGCCGTCATGTAATTCCGTCTGGGAATTTTGATGTGGCCGCAATTCTTGACCGCGAAACTGGGCCTGGAATGGCAACCGGTCCGGAAAAATCCGCAGCAACCGGCCGCAGCATTGCTCGCTTGGCGACATCGCCGAGTTTCAGGTTCCTTCATTTTGTCCGCGAACCTAAATGACAAATGACTCCCCCTCCGGTAAAAAAGTAGTTTCTTCGTTCGACACGTCTACGTTGTGGGCGGGTCGGTGAAAATAAGCCGCGCCCTTCTGCACTTTTTGCCTCGTTGGAGTTTGGAATGTCTGCAAATCGCCCATTGAATCGGCTGATCGTTCTTGTGCTTTTCATTCTGTTTTTCGGGACTGCGGTACCGGCCGACGCCCAGGGCCAAGTGGCCGACTGGATTCTACGAGGCGGCACTATCGTCAACGGATCGGGTCGTGCGGCATTTGTCGGTGACGTTGCGATTCAAGGAGAGAAGATCGTCGCCATCGGACGTTTAGACTCGATGCGCAGCAAGAGCGAGTTGGACGCCAGTGGGCTGATCATCGCTCCGGGCTTTATCAACATGCTCAGTTGGGGTACGGAGACGTTGTTACACGATGGTCGCAGTCTAAGCGACATTCGGCAGGGCGTGACTCTGGAAGTGTTTGGCGAGGGCTGGTCGATGGGGCCCCTAAGTCCATCCATGCGTCGCAATCTCAAGGAAGATGAAAGCGACATCAAGTTTGATGTCCCGTGGACATCGCTGATGGAGTATTTGGAGCACCTGACAGCCCGTGGCGTGAGTTCGAATGTGGCATCCTTTGTCGGAGCCACGACCCTGCGGATACACACCGTCGGCTACGACGATCGCCGAGCGACCAAAGCCGAAATCAAAAAGATGCAGCAGCTAGTGGATGTCGAAATGAAGAACGGGGCATTGGGCATCGGCTCCTCGCTGATCTACGCGCCAGCCTTTTACGCTAACACGGATGAACTGGTCGCGTTGGCAGAAGCAGCAGCCAAACACGGTGGAGTCTACATCTCGCACATGCGCAGCGAGGGAAATCAGCTCTTGCCAGCCGTGGACGAGCTCGTCGAAATCGCCCGCCGCGCCAAGATATCGGCCGAGATCTACCATCTCAAAGCGGCCGGCGAAGCGAACTGGGGAAAACTGGAACAAGTCATTGAGAAAGTGGAAAAGGCGAGAAGTGAAGGGCTCGGAATCACCGCTAACATGTACAACTACACCGCCGGTGCCACTGGCCTAAACGCCTCGATGCCACCTTGGGTCCAGGAGGGAGGCTTCCGTCGATGGCGAGAACGCCTTCGAGACCCTGAGATTCGTCAACGAGTTCTGAAGGAGATGACGCAGACAACCGACCAATGGGAGAATCTGTTGCTGATGGCCGGTTCCGCAGACCGTGTGCTGTTGGTCGGATTTCGAAACGATTCTCTAAAACACTTGACGGGCAAGTCACTCGGTGAGGTTGCTCGGCAAAGAGATCTTTCTCCTGAAGTAACGGCAATGGACCTTGTCATTGAAGACAACAGTCGCGTCGAATGCGTCTACTTCCTAATGAGTGAAGACAACGTCCGACGAAAACTGCAATTGCCATGGGTCAGCTTCTGCTCCGACTCTGGAACGCTGGCCCCTGAAGGGGTCTTCCTGAAATCAAACCCGCACCCCCGCGCGTACGGAAGTTTTGCTCGCCTGTTGGGCCGTTACGTCCGTGACGAAAAGGTCCTGCCATTGGAAGACGCGGTACGCCGCTTAACATCGCTCCCAGCGCACAATCTGGGCCTGCGGGGTCGAGGGCTGCTGCAAGCTGGCTATTTTGCCGACATCGCGGTTTTTGATGCCAGTTCGGTGCGAGATCGAGCGACGTTTGCCGAACCACACCAATTAGCCGAGGGGATGCGACATGTTTTCGTCAATGGCCAAGCGGTGTTGTTGAATGGCGAGCACACGGGGACCAAACCGGGCCAAGTTGTACGAGGTCCAGGTTTCCGAAAAAACCAAGACCGCTCGCCGCTCGTCGTCTCGGAAAAAGCGAGGCAAATCCACAGCCGCGGTTATGTGTTTGATGGCCACAATGATCTGCCATGGCAAATGCGTAAGTCGGCCGGCCGTTCCTTCGATCAGGCCGACATCGCCGTTGCGCAGCCGATGTTCCATACCGACATTCCGCGTCTGCGGAAAGGAAACGTCGGCGCTCAGTTCTGGTCAGTCTACGTACCTGCAAATACGGCAGCGATCGGCGCTTCATTGCAGCAGACACTCGAGCAAATCGAAATCGTGCATACGATGTGCAAGCGATATGAGAACGTCTTCGGATTCGCGAGATCGGTTGACGATATCGAACGCCTCCGCGCTGAAGGGAAAATCGCATCGCTCATCGGCGTCGAAGGCGGACACTCGATTGAAGATTCTCTTCAGAATCTACGCCGGCTCTATGAGCTGGGAGCCCGTTACATGACACTCACGCACTCCGATACTCTTCGCTGGGCCGATTCGGCGACCGATGACGCGAAACACGGTGGTTTGAATGCATTCGGTGAAGATGTCGTCCGAGAAATGAACCGACTCGGGATGCTCGTCGATATTTCCCACGTCTCGGTGGAAACGATGAGAGATGCGTTACGTATCAGTAAGGCGCCGATCATTTTTTCCCACTCGTCGGCACGCGCTATTGCCGACCACACCCGTAATGTTCCCGACTCAATCCTGCGACTGACTGCCAAGAATGGTGGCGTTGTCATGGTTAACTTCTACTCCGGCTTTGTCGTTCCAGAGTCGGCTGAACGCCGCAAAGATATGTTCAACGTTTCCCGCAAACTACGAGAAAAGCACGGCGACGACGATGCTGGCTACCGGGCGGAACTACGACGCTGGCAATTGGCGAATCCGATTTTGCCCGGAGATGTCCATGACGTCTTGGACCACATCGATCACATTGCTCGAGTGGCCGGCGTTGAGCATGTCGGATTCGGTTCCGACTACGATGGTATCTCGATGATTCCCAAGCAATTGGAGGATGTTTCCACCTTTCCGCTGCTCACCGAAGGCCTGCTCCGCCGAGGATACACCGAAGAAGAGATTCACAAGATCATGCACAAGAACATCCTGCGGGCTTTCCGTGGAGCCGAAGCCGTCCGGGACCGATTGTCCGCTGAGCCTTAGGAAGCTGGCTCAAATTTTCGCACGAAGACTCAAACGGGATGTCCGTCTCTTTCTTGTTCGGTGTTCGGTGTTCAACATGCGGTACTCGATTATTGGGATCTTCGGTCTAATGACGTTGGTCGCATTGGCGGCCGCGTTCGCGAGAGCCTACGGAATCCACGTCTTAGCCGTGGTCATTCACGCATCGGTTCCCACGTTGTTGTGGTGTATGTTGCTGTCGATGAAATCTCAATCCGTCGAGCAACGGTTGACCATCTTGCGACGCGGACTGTTGGCCTTTCTATTCGTTTTCCTCGTCGGTCCCATCGTCGACGAAGTCGCTCGTCAGCACTTTGTCTATGACCTGGTGGTGGCGTTCTTCTTCTGGGGAGTGCAGTATCTGGCGATCGTGTCGTGGGTTGAATAACGACCGATCGTGTCGTGTGTTGGCTCAGTGGGTGGCACTGGCTCTGCCAGTATGGAAGAACACCCGAGGCTATCGCCTTCGGCTCAGTCAAGCGCGAATCCGTCCTTCGATCACAGAGCTGTCGAGGGCATGAATCTTGGTTTGCGCAATGGGGTCGCTCAACAGTGAGTCGCGTCCACCGGAGGAATGGCCCTCGAGAACAAACTCTAAAATGAATGCACCCACTCGCAATCCATGCCCTTCATAAACGGGAGGCCAAAGTTCCTCCGCGCGACTCGCCAAAACTCGAGCCAACAGACGAGTTCCCCGTCCCGAGTAACCACCCATGGCCAATTCAAGCCGTCCCTGCGATTCTCGGTGCACGTAAACCACGAAAGCTGCGTCACGTTTCTTGTCAGCCCACTTGCAGACTTTCCAACCCGACGGGGTCTCGAAATATATTCCCGGCGCATTCGACGGCATCTTCGCCGAGAGGTCGGTGCCGCCGCAACAGGAAGCAAACTGCGGATCGTCGGCGCGGAACCGTAAGAAAAATGGACTGTTCCGCTGCGTGGGGTCGTCGATTCCATCTTGGCTCACAAACGGTTCAGTGTGAAAGAGGTTGGCCACAATGTGCTCGACAACGGGATTACTCTTCACGCTGCCAAGTCCAACCAGCGCTCGGTCCATAGCCGCTTCATTGAATTCATCGTACAACCGTTGCGCACGACCCAACACTTGGTCTCTCGTCCCCTGCCCTGGACTCCATACCAGAGACTGTTTGATATGCTCTGGCTGGGGCGGTGGCATCGTCATTCCCTGGCGAAATCTGGCCGTTCCGCCAAGTGTCGATACGCCGTTGAGTAACTCCCCCATTAAGAGCGAGTCGGAGGCGACGATCCACGCTCCATCCGGCCACGATTCCTCGCGCCGCACGCCAACGCACAACTCGAGTCGATTTCGGCGAGCCAACAACTCCCAAAAATTCTCTGCCTCGACGGAGAAAAGTGCACCGGGCAACTGTTCCGCCTGCGCGTAACCGTGGTCAATCAAATAGTCGCAAAGGCGACTCAGCGCCTGAAGCGGTATGTACTTGACCTCGTTTTTCAACAACGCCGAAACTTGGTGACGGTCCAGACCCGTATATTGCACGATGGTCTTGATCGTTCCCGGCCGTTTCTTGGGATCCGGGATATGCCCTAGTAATTCAGCCAAACGAAAGGAGTATCGCATGTTTGCTCCATCCCGCCGGTGGCGGTGCATGATCAAGAGCTACAATCCCTTCTTGTCCACCGTCAAATCGGCCGACTGGACCATTATTGCCGGAACTCACCCCCTTAAAACCCCCAAACGGCGATTTAGGTGGGTCGGGGAAGAAAAAGATCGTCCCATTCATCCACATCCGTGACCGTTTCACTGATGCGGGCAAGCAAGAGCTGCCACGCCTGCCGTTCTCGATCGCCGCCCGTCTTTTCGACGAGTGGTCGAAGTTGTCGAATTTCCGCCACCAGACGTTCTGACTCGATTAGGTGAAGCCGAGTGGCCAAAATCGCTAATTCCAACACGGCGTGCTGCGCACGGTTCCAGCCGAAGCCATCACGCCATTGCAGGCGTTTGTTGATTCGACAGCCCAATATGTTGCGAGGCCCTTCGCTGACGACTTCCCCCAATTCAAAGACCAGCGCACGGCATGCGTCAGGCAACACGTATCCGTCAATCGACTCGTCGAAACGACAATTTGGTTTTTCCACCCAACGGTCAATCGCAGCGGAGGCGAGGAGCAGTGAATCGTCAACAACGTGAAAAACACCACAGTGTGTCCGCAGCAAGTTCGCGTAGGTTCTAGATGTTGCAAACGGTTTCAACACCAGCGTCGTCTGTAAGCGATCCACCTCCGGACCCATTGGCGAAATGTTCACGCTCCCGTCGATATTGACCGTGGTCACAATTCCTTCCAAGATCATCCGGTCATTGTTCGAGCTGCGCAACTCCATTGTGGGCTCAATGCGTCAGGGGCGTGTGGCGGACAGGAATCTGAATATCCGGGGGAGAACACCGTTCTTCACTCCACAGGCGATCCGCCGAGTCACTCACCGGTAATGCCGCAAGCTTTACAAAGTTGGTCAAAATCTGGTATCCATCCGGAGTCAAGATCGACTCCGGGTGAAATTGAACTCCGTAAACTCGAGACGATTCATCTTCGAGTGCCATGATCGTGTTGTCGTCGGTCCAGGCGGTAACTCGCAGGTCGTCGGAAACAGACGGCTCGGCGACCAGCGAATGGTAGCGTGCGACATGGACACGTTGACCAACGCCGCGAAACAACTCCGTTCCACTGTGATGCACGACACTGGTGCGTCCGTGCATTGGCTCTCGCGCCGCAACCACTTGCCGCCCGTAAGCGACTGCCACGGCTTGATGCCCGAGACAGACACCTAGAATCGGGATTCGACCGCGAAACTCGCGAACGACGTCGACCGAACAGCCAGCCTCGATTGGTGTACACGGTCCAGGAGAGATCACAATCGCCCCGGGCGACAATCGGGCAATCGACGCGACATCGATGGCGTCATTGCGGACGACCGTCGTCGCAAGCCCAAGCCGCTCGAAGTAACGAGCCAGGTTGTAGACGAAACTATCGTAATTATCGATCAACAGAATCATGATGAAACAACAAAGGTCGGGAGGTTCAAAAACGGGCTATTCATTTAAGTGTGGTCCAACGTGATGCTCAAGGCCTCGCCCATGATTCCCGCATCTATGGCACGAGGGACTTGAGCATACCGTGTGCTTTATGCCACGTCTCTTCATACTCGGCCTGTGGGCTTGATTGTACGACGATACCTCCGCCGACGGGAATCTGCCACCAACCGTTTGCGGCGGTAATCGTGCGAATCAAGATGTTCATGTCCATCGTGCCATCGAAACCCAAATAGCCCAACGATCCACAGTAGGCACCCCGTGCGTCGGGCTCCAATTCCTGAATAATCTCCATTGCACGTACCTTTGGAGCACCGGTGATCGAGCCGCCCGGAAAAGCGCCGTCGAGCAAGTCAAATAGATCACAATCTGGACGAAGTACGCCCTCGACCGCCGACACCAAATGAAGTACGAACTCGTAGGTTTCCAGATCGCACAGTTGAGTCACTCTCACGCTACCCGGTTCGCAAACTCGAGCCAAGTCGTTGCGTAGCAAATCGACGATCATGACATTTTCGGCCTTGTCCTTTTCGCTATCTCGCAACTCTTGACCAGCGTAGAAGTCGGCTTCGGGCAAGGCCTGCCGGCGTCGTGTTCCTTTGATCGGACGCGATTCAACTCGCCGCTGGCGAACCTGCAAGAACCGTTCTGGTGACGCGCTGACAATCTGGCGGCTGCCGTCGATGTCAAAATAGGCGGCAAAAGGGGCCGGGTTGCAGCCTCTCAGCCGTCGATAGAGAGTGACACTGTCGGTGGTAGCGGGTGAAAAGAGTTGTTGCGCCAAATTCACTTGAAACACGTCCCCTTTGCGGATGTAGTCCACAACACGACGCACAGCGGCCAAGTAATCGTTACCGGCAAAGTTACTAAAAACGTCGATTGGAATGT
>DUDC01000342.1:11390-44424 GCA_012959465.1 Planctomycetaceae bacterium | reverse complement strand
CGCCTCGATCCACACGAACGAGGGACTCTTCCCAATCGCTCGGCGTTCGCAATTCGTCCGCTCGTCCCGTTTGTCGCGTGGATTGGAGCGGAAACGTTTCAGAATTCAAGACTTCCAGCAACGTGTCCGCGCGCCGTTTTGCTCTTTCGCGACGCTGCTCCACCTCGGTTTCAGGAAATCCTTGCGAAATCAGCCATTGTCGATTCTCATGGTGGTCAAACGCCAACACAACGTCATACAATCCGAGCGCAACGGCTGGTAACTCGAAGACATCGCGGCGGGGCAAGGCGATTGCCTCCAGAGAACGGTTCAGATCGTAAGCAATCAACCCGGCCGCGCCACCCTGAAAGGGCGGCAGTCCAGGCACAGGCGTCGACACAAAACTGGACATCTGCCGCCTCAACCGTGTCGGTACATTGCGAGTTCCGGTGGCAATCGATTCAAATTCGAACGGGTCGGCTGCCAGAAACGAATACCGCCCACGATCGTCGACGACCGTGGCACTGTCCAAGAACAGGCAGTGCGGCAGCCGACATAGCCGCTCGAAGCAGTGCATCTTGTCCCACTTCGCTGGCAACTCGACGACGTGCGGCAATATTCCTGGAGTGTCATTCACCATCATGTTGTTCGCGTTGCCTGGCACGATGCGATACTTCTTTTTTTGTTAAATATCCCCAGTCCAACGCCTGGTCTTGGCGGTACTGTTTCCCCAAGGTTAGGGCAGTCAATGCCTTGGACATTTCAAAGCCCAAGTAGAAAGCGTGAGCAGCGTCGAGCTTTCGAGTATTTTTATTTTCTTCATCCAGCCGGCCACAAATCCGAGCAAACAAATCGAATGGGTCCTCGGCCTTCTCGTACACGCCTGCGGCCATGATGTGAATTAGATCCTCTTCGGCAAAAATGCGGTAGTTGGGGTCTTTCAATTGGGCGGCAAGATCTCGCAAGAAATCCGATCCATGAGGATCCACGCGGGCATCGCGGAGAGTTACAAGCCGCGGATCCGCATGTTTTGGCGGCACGCCGAAGGCAACAGCAAAGTGTGCCAACCGCCGACCGATGTCGCACTCTTGTACGCTCGTTCTTGCCCAGTGGATCACTTGAGTGGTCAAGACACGCGTGATTTGCAGTTCCTGACAGATACCGAGTAGCAGCATGTTCACGCCCGACGAATCACATTCCGTCAGCTCTGTCAGATTCCCGATCCCCATCATCATGGGCATTTCAGGATAACGCCGCCTCGCCGTGGCGTACCGAACGATACTAGCCGCAAATCCACACCCAATCGGCTCAAGGATCGGATCGATTCGGAATCGACAATCATGTTGCTGCAAGAATCCGATCGTCTGATCAAGGCTGTCCACATCCGTAGGAGAATCTGGAATGGCGACTAGTTCAGCATCCCAATCATCGGCCGCATGTCGATTTTCGCCATTGACCGACAACACCAACTCGGCACCGTTGGCGACGGCCCGTTCGATCTCGCTAATTTGTAGAGTGTCGATGGAAACACGCATTCCCTCATCGCACAGCGCACGGACACAGTCTCCAACGTCCTGCCAGATCCGGCCCGGGTCACATCCGACGTCGATAATGTCCGCACCGTCCTCGCGAAGTGCTTTCGCCTGCGCAACCGTATCGGCGATCGACTGACGTGGGGCATGATTGATCTCGGCAATGATCTCGATCGAATATTCGCCATAGGGACGTTCAAAATCACTGACGCCCAACACTCGCGGAAGGTCACGCAGATCTTTGGGTCCCAAAACCAATTCCGCAGAAGTACTGATGCGGAGATCCTCCAACTCGCCGTTGGTGTAGCCCGGGAGTATCACATAGTCCGATTCCTGGGGAACCGTCAACCGGCGGCCAATCCAGTCGACCGTCATGAGTGCCGCCACGGTAATCGGCATCACCTGGATCGAGTAACGAAACCCCTGCTTGCCGCTCAGCTCTTCCACCATGCGACGCAAAGCCTTTTCGGCCAGACGACCGGTGACAAAATGGTAGTGTTTAACTGGATCCATGTCGGAAGCCGCCATTCACCGGGATCACTTGGCCAGTGATATAATCTGCCTGATCACCTGCTAAGAAGCAGATTGCTTGAGCCACATCTTCTGGTTTCCCCCATCGTTGACGCAACGATTCCTTCACAGCCCGCTGTTGCCATGTTTCGGATGCGTCGGCACCCCAAGCGGTGCGGATCCAACCCGGCGCAACGCAATTCACCCTCACCCGCGGTGCTAGCGACTGGGCCTGGCTACGAGAAAACGCCATCACCGCAGACTTAATTGGCCCGAACATCTGCCCTGCATTTCCGGCCATCCCACACTCCGCCTGATCCCAGCCAATGTGCAGAATCGACGCGGGATGGTCCGTGGAAAACTGATCGTACATCCGCTGACCAACATCTCGCGAAATGGCGATCATCGCTCGAACATCGATTTGCCAAAGCAGGTCGAACTTGGCCTCAAAACTCCATGTGGTCGCATCGCCGGTAAGCACATCCGCCCCGGCACTATTCACCCAGATGTCAACGGTCGACTTCCAGTCCCAGGCCTCTTTCACAAGTCGTCGACAGTCATCCGCAGACGACATATCGGCCAGGATGCAAATCGCGTCACCGTGATTGGCGGTCAGCTCCGAACAGACCTGCTGCGCGCGAGCCTTGTCTCGCCCGTGGACCACGACACGAGCCCCTTGAAGAACCAATTCATGGGCGATCGCACGACCAATTCCGTCCGTTGCACCGGTGACCACGGCCGTCTTGTCCGCAAGGCAAAGCGGTCGTTTCGAGCCAATGGCAGGGGAATGAATGGGCATCGATTACGTTCCTACCCGTGAAGCTCCGTGTTTGAATCAACCGATCGACAAAAACTGATGGCGATAAGATGAGTAAGATCAACGACTTGTCATCCTCGGAGCACTTTACAACTTGAGACGGTCGAACGCCACTGGCAATGCCGATAAAGACAACATCGAATCGATGTACCATCTCGAAAAACAGCAGATGTCCGCCTGAACTCTTGTTAAGATGTTCGGCCAGGAAAGAGGAACCGTACGATGAATGAATCGGACTTGGTCGATTTGATTCCCAATGCAGCATTTGCCTTCCGCGGCTACAACATCGAGAATCTCGGGCGAACTCACGAACTACTCGAGCATCCGGATTACGGCCCGGTCGTCCGTAAACAACTTCGCATCTCATCCGAAATCTGCAGTGACCTCGTCTCGAGGCACGTTGATCTTGTCGCTCGAGTGGTTGAACAGCGTGAAACAACGCTCGAAGAATACGACGAGGCGATTGCCCTGGTGTTGGCTGTTGAGTGTGCCCAGGTGCAATGCCTCCGTGAGTTGTTCGGTGTCGACATGACCAAGTCGCGACTATTCATGGGGTACAGCTTGGGAGAAATCGCTGCGTTGACCGAGTGCGGCATCGTCAGCCACGAGGGCGCGATGAGCATTCCGTTGCGACTAGCCACCGGATGTATTGAATTGGCTCACGACGTGAAATTGGGAGTTCTTTTCTCTCGTGAGGGATCTCTTAATATCAACGAAGTGAAGTACTTCTGCCAGCTGATCAATCATCAAGGCAACGGGGTCATCGGCATCTCAACCATCCTCTCGCCCAACTCGCTCCTGCTGATGGGGCAACGCAATACGGTACGTCAATTCAAAGATCTCGCGAAAACAGAACTCTCGACACCCGCGAACGTACGCATCAATCATCACCGTTGGCCCCCACTTCACACTCCCATTGTCTGGGAAAAGTCGATTCCAAACCGCGCAGCGGTACTGATGCACTCGGTCGACGTTTTGTTCGCTCCACCGACTCCACCAGTGCTTTCAATGGTCACGGGCACTTTTGCCTACGAGGGACACAACGTACGAGAGATCCTCCATCGCTGGGTAGATCATCCGCAACTGTTGTGGGACGTCGTTTTCGAAATCCTCTCATTGGGACTGGAGACCGTGATTCACGTCGGTCCAAAACCCAATATTATCCCCGCCACTTTCCGTCGACTGAGCGAAAATGTCGAGCTGCAAACGCGTGGAAAATTACACATGCGTGCACTTGGTAGAATGGCGAGAACCTCCTGGCTTAGTGCCATGCTGCCACAAAAAGCAGCATTGCTAAGAGCCCCGTTTGTCAAACAGATTGTGCTGGAAGACTGGCTATTGGCAGCCAAACCGTCGCCCGGGCAATGACCAATGAGTGCAACAAACAACTTGTATTAGCTTTGTGCCTTCGTGTGAGCACCCGATTGTTTCACGCAAACACACCAAGGGGATGGCGGGCCAGATCTAGTGCAAGTGGACGCCGAACCTGAGTCCACGGGCGTGCACTGGCTCCGGGTGAGGCCTGTGCCAATGTCGAACGACTGGCGGACTGATGTAGCAACCGTCATCCATGATCACACGGGGATATTGAGCGACCACCATGTCGCGAGATCCGACCGATTGGAGTTCTTCGATGACTCGATCACTGACACCTGCCCGCGACAACACAATGAGGTCTTGGGCGTTGAGCGGATGACGGACGCCGTCACGACTGATTTGTCGAACGATGACGTTGTCGCCTAAACCGGACTGGGAGAGCTGGATGACATCCGCCATGGTCAACTTCCCTTGAAGGCGGGCGACACTTGCGGCCCGTTGTTCCATATCCTGGTCCATCGAATCGCCGATAGCAGAACCGGCCAACGCACCGATGGCCGTTCCAATGGCGGCGCCAGCAAGTGGACGATCGTTGTGTTCGCCGATTGCGGCACCCGCCAATGCTCCGCCGACCGCGCCAAGGCCGGTACCGCGCTCGCGGTAACTGCCCGTTTTACAGCCCGACGAGATCAGACTGACCAACAGCACGACGATAACCGCAATCGATTTCATGTTACTCACCTGGAGCCTCGCCTAGGATCTGTCGAGCGTCGGATGCTCGCACGTGACCGAAGTGTCGTCAAGGGCAATTCGGATCGCACAGAGATTCCGCAATTCACTGGGCCACCGGTCGTTTTCAAGTCGCTTGTCACCGACACTTGCGGCGAAAGTGACCTACTGGGTGGACGTTCCACTGGTTAGATGGTCTGGCCTTTTGTCGCCGCAGCGTTGACAATCAACGTCTTCGTTTGTTTTGCCTTGCATGGTTTCATTTCAAGAGGCGATCGGCTCATGTCGCATGACTTTATCGATCCCGATGACGATAATTCCGATCCAAATCCAGAGGACCGGTCGGCCACAGCGGCCCCAAAAACGGACCTGAAAACAGTTCCTCCAAATCCTGTGCCGCACGATGGTCGCAGAATTTGGATGGACGTCGTGGTAGGACTCGCGTTGTTGTTTTTCCTGTCAATGGCCCTATCGGTGCAAGTGGTGAGAATGGAAAGAGTCCCGGCTTTGGACAATGCCGCGCGAAATCTGGCCGCCGCTGGTGCGACGTTCATGGCCGGTGTGATCGGGTTCGGGTGGCTATGTCTGATTTCACCGTTTCCTGGCAAGACTCGCGCGGCGTTGGGTGCGTTGGGGTTGGCTACGTTTGCCGGTCTGTGTGCCAGTCTGCGAGTTAGCGAAGTCTCCGGTGACATGGTGCCCAAATTTCGCTGGGCATGGGAGCAACCAGCCGATTTCGGTCTTAAGAACGACCAGGGAACGGGCGCCATAAAATCCCTGGTTCCGGGGCCGCTCGACTTTCCGTCATACTTTGGGCCAACGTCCAACGGATTTGTCGATACGGTTGAACTCGACACGGATTGGTCCGACTTGAAGATCGCTTGGAAAAAACCGATTGGCCGTGGCTGGTCAGGTTTCTCGGCAGTCGATGGCCATGCCTTCACGATGGAACAGCGTGGTCTACAGGAACAGGTCACTTGCTACGAGATCCACACAGGCCGTTTGGTCTGGAGGCACTCGTTGGAATTGAGGCACACAACAACATTGGGAGGCGTTGGGCCGAGAAGTACACCGACACTCGCCCAAGGATCACTCTATGCACTCGGGGCGACAGGTGTCCTTCGCTGCCTCGACGCCAGTAGCGGAGCGATCATCTGGAAAGTGGACATCCCAAAGTTGGTCAATATCTCGCCCGAGGAAGAAATCTCTCAGATCGCCTGGGGCAGGTCGAATTCACCACTCGTTGTCGATGACCTAGTCGTCATACCGGCGGGTGGACCAATCGATGGAACCAAACACTCGCTGATCGCCTTCGATCGAAAAACGGGAGTGGAACGGTGGCGAGGAGGTGATCGCAATCCAGGTTATTCCTCACCGCTGGTGGCTACGCTTCACGACGTTCGGCAAATTGTGTCGGTGAACGAAGACACGATTTCCGGGCACGACATCGAAAACGGCAACACCTATTGGGAAGTCGAGTGGCCAGGAAAAAGCAATGCGAATGCTAGCACGTCTCAACCGCACGTATTGGATAAACGTCTACTCATCACGAAAGGCTACGGAGCGGGGATGGCCCTGTTTGATTTTTCCAAAACTGGCGAACAATGGGAAAGCCACCAGCGATATCACAAGCCGAACTATCTAAAAACCAAATTGACCAGTGTCGTTGTCAGGGACAAACACGTTTATGGCTTGTCGGACGGCATTCTTGAGTGCGTTAGGATCGAAGATGGCAAACGAGCATGGAAGGTTGGCGAGGGCCGATTTGGTCATGGTCAAGTTCTGCTTGTCGGGGACAAAATCCTGGTTCTCGGCGATGGTGGCGAACTTGCCCTTCTTGCTGCGGATCCGGCCGGCTTTCATGAATTCAATCGCATCGAAGTGTTCAGTTCGAAGACTTGGAACAACCTCTGCCTTTACGGTCGGTACCTGTTGATACGAAACGCTGAAGAAGCCGCATGTGTCGAGTTGCCGGTTGTTGAGTAGTACAGAGACAGATTGTCACCGTCGTCCCACGATCGGCAGAGATTGTCTACAATGGCCGAATGACCAAATCGTTTCGAGTTAGTTCACCCGCGAGAATCCACTTCGGCCTGTTCGCATTTGGCGAGAAATGGGAACGCCAATACGGCGGAGTGGGAGCTATGGTCTCCTTGCCCCGCGTGCAGTTAGATGTCCGCGAAGCGGTGAGTTTTCAGGCAACGGGTAAGGCGGCAGACCGCGTGATGGCTTTCGCAACAGCGTGGGGTAAATACTATCGTCTCCCACTCCCTCCTCTGCAGATTCACGTTGAGCAGTTGCCACGTCAACACTCCGGCCTCGGGGTCGGCACACAATTAGGACTGTGCACGGCAGCAGCTTGTCAGGCCGCCACGGGAATGAAAGGAATCGCCGCCGCCGATTGGGCGACCAGTGTCGGCCGCGGGGAACGGTCGGCGATAGGAACTTACGGATTTTTGCAGGGGGGGTTGATCGCGGAGCGTGGGAAGACCAAGGAAGAACGAATTTCGCCACTTGAAGTCCGCTGCAACCTGCCCGAGTCTTGGCGGTTCCTGTTGATCCGACGACGTGGCGAGGGATTATCGGGAACGAAGGAACGCCGAGCTTTCCTAAGGCTGCCTTCGGTTGCACCGCAGACTCGACATCGATTGGTCCAATTGGCACATGAGGGCCTGATACCGGCAGCCATCCAGGCGGATTGGCAGCTGTTCTCCGATTCCCTTTTTGAGTTTAGCCAACTGGCCGGATCGTGTTTTGCGGAAGTCCAAGGAGGGGACTACAACGGCGAGTCGATCACAGAGCTGGTGCGGTTCCTCCGCGAGATTGGCCTACCGGGCGTCGGGCAGACCTCATGGGGGCCGACGGTTTTTGCCTTGGCCGTTTCACAGAGTCACGCGGAAGAGAAAATGATGGAAATAACCGATCGATTCGAAGATGTAGAAATAATCGTCTCCGCTCCCGATAATAGGGGAGTTGAAGTTATTGCGAACCGTTTGAGCCGATCTTGTGTCCCTGCACCCACGACACGATAAAATTCCGATGGCACATCAAAGCGGGGAGACAACGCGGCATGAGTTTGGCGAAACGTAAGGAATCTCACGATGGCATATACGTGCATACACTGTCAGGTGTTCTTCGAGTCGATCGACTCGAACGTCAAGTTTTGCCCTGAATGTGGTCAGCCCCAGTTACAAGATGAACATGAAAACTGGAGTGCGGTCGCTCGATTTGGCGAACTGGCTGAAGCGGGCTACTTTGGTGATGAGCTCCGTTCACGCGGATTTCGAAATCGACTCGTCGCAAGTAGCCATCTTGACTTGGATGGCACTTGGCGGTCGCAGTTTCAATTACTCGTGGCCGAAGCAGATCGAGATTCAGCGAGAGATTGGCTGACTCAGAATATTCAAGAACACGACGAATTGCAGTGGAACGACAATAATGAACCGGAACCGTTACCTCAAACAAACAAACATCTGGCAGGAGTGCTCTGTATCATCGGATTCTCGCTGTCAGCCGGATTGTTGATCGGGTTTCAATTGAGTCGTCCAGAGCGAACATTTGTCGATTTCTGGGACGAAATCAAGTCGACGCCGACATTCACAACGGACCCTCGCCTGCCGGGTCCCGCCAGGCGAATGGAAGTGGACAAGCAACGGGGTGTGATCCGAATTTGGCGGGACCTTGACCGAGACGGAGTTTTCGACGAACAGATTGAATTCAGGCCAGCTGGCTAATCGATTCCAAGTTATTCGGCTTTTCCTGAATTCAGATAATCAAGGATGGAGTGATGGTTGAATTAGGCGTGAACATCGATCATGTTGCAACGATACGCCAGGCGCGGGAGACGTTCGAACCGGACCCCGCCTGGGCCGCGACGTTCGCCGAGTTAGGTGGTGCCGACGGGATTACGATTCACCTCCGCGAAGATCGACGTCACATCCAAGACCGGGACGTCGAAGTTCTCAAACAAACCGTCACCGCCAAACTCAACTTGGAGATGGCCTGCGTCGACGACATTGTCGATATGGCGATCCGGCTAAGGCCAGATCAAATCACACTTGTGCCCGAAAAACGCGAAGAGGTGACCACCGAAGGCGGGTTGGACATGTTAACCAATCCGGCCCACGTACGCTCGACTATTCAACGACTTCAGGATGCAGGCCTTCCCGTCAGTTTGTTTCTCGACCCCAACCTGGAGCAGATCGAAGCCGCCTTGGCGTTGCAAGTCGAGGCCGTAGAACTTCACACCGGGACATTCGCCAACGCTGCGGGTGAGGAGCAACAGGCGGAGTTGCAGTCACTGGTTCAAGTCGGGCGGACGATCCGTTCGGCCGGCGTCCAACTACACGCGGGTCATGGCCTGAACTATCGCAATGTGCACTTAGTGGCGGCGATTGAGGACATGCGGGAATTGAACATCGGCCACAGCATCGTGTCCCGCGCTGTGTTTGTTGGTCTGGAGCAAGCCGTACGCGAAATGAAGCGATTGATCGTAGAGACTGCTAGAGCGGCGAATGGGAACAGAACTGGACGCTAGGGATTGTTGAAATAGTGCTGGAAACTCGTATTCCCCACCGGCCCGGTGCCGGTGGGGTTAGTTCCATAGAGTCGGCTAAATAATCACCCGAACTCCGACCTATAGACGACGCGGTTGGTTGCCCTTTATGATGTGCGATTTGAGTGCGAACGAGAAACTCTGCCGTCTGACCGGCCGCTGAAACAACACCGCCTGGTTAAACCTCGAAGGAATACCCATGTCACGAAAAGGTTCGGATTTTGCCGGCATGTCGGTAGCGATTGTGACTCCGTTCCGGGATGATAAAATCGACTTCAACAGACTGCAGGAACAGGTTCAATTTCAAATCGACGCGGGAACCACGTGCCTCGTTCCGGTCGGCACCACCGGTGAGTCACCAACGCTAACTCATGAAGAGCACGAGTTGGTAATATCTGCGGTCGTCGAAGCGGCGTCGAATAAGGTCAAGGTGATGGCGGGCACGGGATCAAACAGCACCGCTGAAGCCATTCGCTTGACGCAGTGGGCGGCCAAAGCAGGCGCAGACGCGGCGCTGTTGGTGGCACCCTACTACAACAAACCGACCCAAGAGGGTTTCTACCAACATTACCGAACGGTCGCGAAATCGGTAGAAATCCCAATTTGTGTTTACAATATCCCGGGACGAACCGGTAAGAACATCGAGCCATCCACGATTGAGCGACTGGCCGAAATCCCAAACATCACGATGGTGAAAGAAGCAACTGGATCGTTGGACCAGGCTTCTCAAGCGTTGGCACGCACCGACCTTACTGTTCTCAGCGGCGATGACAGTCTGACGCTGCCTTTGATGTCCGTTGGTGCCGAAGGTGTGATTTCCGTCGTCGGGAATTTGGTACCCGACGTCATGATCGATCTAGTGAATGCGTTTGCAGCTGGCGACAGCAAGTCGGCAATGCAGTTGCATCATCGGCTATTCCCGCTTTGCCGAAACATGCTGGGATTGGCGACCAACCCCATCCCGATCAAGGCAGCCATGCGACTGCTCGGTCGCGATACGGGCGACTTACGATTGCCGATGACTCCACTGACTGACGCCGAAGAGGCAACCCTAGTGAAGACGCTGACAGTTTTTGGCCTCCTAACAGGTTGACACGTGTCGATGAACCTCCGCGGCCGACGAGTGCTGATTGTCGCTGAATTTAACCACTGCAACGGAGGGGAGAATTCGTTACTCGCCGTATTACCCCAACTGCAATCTCTTGGCTGGAATTTCGAGTTATTGGCGCCGGAAGGCGAGTTCGCTCGGCGGATGCAAGGTTGTGGTTGGACGCATCATGCAGTGAATTGGAAGGCCAATGGTCAGACGCTGCCGTTGGAACAACGGCGGCAGATCTTTCACGAGGCAGTAGAAGCGATCCAACCACAGATCGTACATGCCAACAGTTTGGCGATGGCTCGACTTACTGGCCCTGTTTGTCGACAACTTGGCGTTGCCTCGATGGGATATCTTCGTGACATCGTCCGACTTTCTCCTCAATCAATACGTGATCTCGCCGGCCATCGTCGACTGATAGCCGTGTCAAACGCGACGCGAACATTTCATCTGCAGCAGGGCCTAAGCTCGTCGCTGGTTCGAGTTATCTACAATGGCATCGATGTGTCTCCAGACAAACTGCCTTGGAATAAAACGAGTGGTGTGAGCGGATTCACGCGAGAGTCGTTACCAAACGGTTCATTTATCATAGGAGGCGTGGGGCAGATCGGCCTTCGCAAGGGCTGGGACCTGTTCGTCGCTGCCGCGAAGATTGTGGCACCCGTATTGAAAAACTCGCAATGGGTGATCGCGGGAACACGTCATTCCAACAAAGCCGAAACCGTAGCTTGGGAGCATCAACTCCGTCAACAGACAGCCGAGCCGCCTCTTCGCGGACGGTTCCATTGGTTGGACCGAGTGGACGCCATGCCGACGTTCTATCGATCGCTCGACTTGTTTATTCACCCAGCGCGGCAGGAACCATTTGGTCGAGCGATTCTGGAAGCCGCAATCAGCGGCACACCGATTGTCGCCACGGATGTTGGGGGCACGCGAGAAATGTTCCCCTCCATCGGCAACGCCGTACAGCTCTGTGGAACGGACGACCCGAACGCGCTCGCTGAGGCGATCATTGGGCTACATCGAGATCCACACTTGGCAAGTCAACGGGCAGGACGTGCCCGGCTACGCGTCTCCACCGTTTTTACGACGAAACGCTGTGCGGACGCCATCGACGAAGTGTATCGGGAAGTCGGGCAAACGTAACGCGACTCGACCAACAGACGGCACGACCGGTACCAACCGTCACAGAAACGGGGAATCTCCCGACACGTTTAGTCATTAAACGAAAATCTAAGCTAAAGTTTGGTGACCGGCAGCGCATAGGACGTGCGAATCACGGCGCCCGATATCCAGACCCAATAGACTCATCATGAATTGCCAGGACCTCGCGGATCAGATCGAAGAACTTCGTCCCGAAGCTCATCCACGGGACGTGGCCCGACTCTGCTTGCTGGTCTGTAATGCGGTAGATGATATTGAGAACCTTGACGACAAGCCCACGTTTCTTCAAGTGTGGCAGGAAATGGGGCTTCGCCTTCAGGCGGCCACCGACCAGCATGCGGCGATGACCGAAGAACTGGAGACCTTGGCTCGATCAGACCCGAAGAAATTCACGCCAGATCAGATTTGGGTACTGATACGAGCCATCAAAGTGCAGAGCCAGATTCTCGAATTATACGTGGGCAGTCACTCTCAAGTCTCCCCCTGAGCATCATTCGATTTGCCGTATCAGACGAATGTAATCGAGGCCGAACATATACGCTTTCACGGCCTTCGGGTTCGCTCCAACGATCTCAACTACCAGCTGAATCTCGCCTTTCGGAAGCGGAATCGACCGGAAGGTAAGTACTCCCGTCGTCACAACGTCTGCAGAGTATAGATCGATTGGATCGGCGAGCTTTTTCCCGGCGAGATGGAGTTGGATAACACCGTAGTCGCGAGCGCGGGTGAGCACGATCTCGACGTCGTACTTGGCCGCTGCTTCAGTGGTCGTCGCCAGCGCCAATCGATCTCCTGGCTTGCCACCCGTCCACCACAAGTGATCCTCGCCGCTCCAGCGATCGAATGGAAAACCACCCATGCCCTGACTTTTCGCACTGCCGGCAGATTTCTCCACGAGTTTCAGCGACTCACCTTCCTGTGCACCGGAAACGCGTTTGGTCTTCGGGTCGATGGGCGCACTAGGACCCCGCAGCGCCACCTGCGATGGACTCGCCATATAGGCGACCAGATCGCGAACTTCATCGTCTGTTAGTTCCTTCAACAGTCCTTCGGGCATCAATGACAGGTTCGATAGTGTCCGGTCCTCAATGTCGGACTGTGGCACAACGACACTGTCGTTGATCGTGGTCAAAGTGATTGCTGTCACGTTCTCAGCCGTAACGATCCCTGAGAGGATGCGACCGCTAGTGGTACTGACGACGGTCATTCGGTAATCTTTACCAAGCACGGCACTTGGGTCGAGGATGTTCTCGAGCAGGTAGTCGAGATTCGCTCGATTCGAGCCGGTCAGGTCTGGTCCTATCTTGCCACCAACCGCAAACAATGTGTGGCACGAACTACAAGACTTCGCGAAGATCATTCGGCCGTGGCCGAGAGATGCCTGCCGCAGTTCTTCCGGCGTCAATCGTGCCTTACGCGTCGCGATTAACGCTTTCTTCTCAACAGAACTCTCCCGAATTTCGCCCCACACCTCCTTGATCAACTGTTGCAACTCGTCGTCCTTCAAACGGGCGAGTTGACGAACGTGATACGCATGGATATCGCGTCTCGGAAGCAAGTCGTCGCGAATGGCTCGCATCAGCTG
This sequence comes from Planctomycetaceae bacterium, assembly GCA_012959465.1. Taxonomy (GTDB): domain Bacteria; phylum Planctomycetota; class Planctomycetia; order Pirellulales; family Pirellulaceae; genus UWMA-0346. The sequence goes on along the minus strand of DUDC01000342.1, from coordinate 31,140 downwards.
GCGGGCGTATTCGGGCCTCGCGACCAGTGTGGTCACAGCGTCTTGTCGCGATTGCGAGTCGAACTGTTGATAACCACGTATCAACCACTCAGCTGTCTGCGGATGAGCGTATGCGGCCAGCGCCCGTATAGCCAAACTTCTCAGTTTTGGTGTCCCAAGCAACTGAAGCAGATGAGGCGCGAGTTCCGGATCTCGACCGCGGAGCAGAGTCTGCATGGCCGCCTGCCGTTTTTCGATCGATACGCTATCGGAGATCATGAGTTCCCGCAACTGCGGGTACACGCGGCTGTCTCCAAACACGACAGCAACCTGTACGGCCCTTTGACGGACCACATCGTTGTCGCTGTCGGCAAGTAAAGCGTACAGTCGCTCCCAAGATTTCGGCATGGCCACGTCGACACGTCCTTCGAACGCATTCAGAATCTCGTCTAGCACGGCCACTTGCTTCGCACTCTCTTTTATCAATGCCAATTGCGTGAGCACGCCATCCAGCGCTGCCGGAGCCACTGCAGCTCGACGGATGATGTACCGTGTCAGGATAGGGATCTGGGAGGTTGTTGCCAGTTGCATTGCCGCCGCCGCATGATCGACGACGTGGGGCTCGACGCCGTACCAGATCATTAACGGCAGATTGTGATCCTCTTTGTCTTCACCGTGCTGCGCCAATGCAGTCGCCAGTTCAAACACCTGTGCCGAAGCGAGTCGTTGCAACGCTGCAGCCAGGTAGAGCCTTACAATGGAGTCCGCTGACCCGTTCGCCAAATCGAGGAAACGCAGGAACGTCTCCTCTTCGACCTCGGAGTCTTCCAAAGTCAATTGCACGGCCCACGCTTGGACGTACGGAGACGAGTGGCTGAGCATGCCGTGGATGACCTTGGGTCGCAACCCGACGGTGGCGTGAAGTGTCCACGCGGCACGAAGCACACGTGTGTCGTCATCGGACAAGAGCAAACGATGCAGCTGTTCGACGGCCGCCTGATCAAGGCTGCGTTGAGACATTCTGTGCTGAAGCAGTCGCCGAGCCGTTCGAACGTACCAGTCGTTTGGCGCCTCGTGCAGCGAAACGAGGTCACGATCGGACATAACGCCTAAGTCGACTTTTTTTCGTTCTGGCACACCGTAGGAGATGTTGTAGATTCGCCCGTTTGACCGATCCCAAATCTCGGGGTTAGCCCGATGACACGCGTTGCGATCGTACCAATCGATCAGGTAGACGGAACCATCAGGCGCCGTGCGGAGGTTGATGCCACGAAACCAACGGTCGTTGGCCAGCAGCAAGTCGTCGCCATGATGACCGACATATCCGGATCCGTGTCGTTCCAGAATGTCCATATTGACTCGGTTGCCATGCACATTATTCATAAAGATGCGATTACGGTAAGACGCCGGCCAATTGTCGGCCAGGTAGATCATGGCTCCACAATGTGCATGGCCTCCGCCAGCTTGCAACGTGTCCCCCGGCGCATCAGGTTCGTGCCCCCACCACGCGTGGTCGCGAATGTTGCCAACGTAATGCGCGTGGTCGGCGATGGTCTTAATGTCGTCGTAAACGTACTCGCCAAAATGCCGTCCCGCTTGCCGTTGGTAGCGACCGCCCTGGATGACATGATACAGGTGAGGAATCACGCAGGCGGTGATGAATGCCTGCCCGTGATCGTCGAAATCGACGCCCCACGGATTGCTCGATCCCCAGGCAAAAACTTCAAACTCGTGGCGGGTTGGATGATAGCGCCAAACGGCCGCATTCATGGGCGTTCGCTCGTCGTCGGGTGTGCCCGGGACTCCGATTCGAGAGTGCGTAAAAACGCCCTGACAACCGTACAGCCAACCGTCCGGACCCCAATTGAAAGCATTCAGAGTTTCGTGTGTGTCGGCATAGGCAAAGCCGTCTAGCAAAACACGAGGTTCCCCGTCTGCCCGATCGTCGCCGTCCGCATCGGGAATAAAAAGCAAATAGGGAGCAGCGCCTACCCACGCGCCGCCGAATCCGACCTCGAGTCCACTGACTAGATTGAGTCCCTCGGCAAATATCTTCCGTTGGTCGAGTCGTCCGTCAGCATTGGTGTCTTCCAAAATGATAATTCGATCCCGCCCTTCGCCCTCGGCGGCTCGAATCGGGTACGTGTAGGCCTCGGCTACCCAGACCCTTCCTCGCTCGTCTATCGTCATCGCTACCGGTTGGTGCACATCCGGTTCTCCAGCAGCCAGCTGCACCTGAAAGCCAGCGGGAACGGTCATATACCCGGCCGCTTCGTCTGGTGCCAGCCCGGACTTGAGCTCGCGAAGAGGCTTTGGTTGGGCTGCCCTCCATCGCTGGTTAGAGACCCGTTCCCGTGACTGAGTCAAGATACTGCAACCCTTCATTCCGCCCACGATAATGTCGGGAATGTCATCTTGATTGATGTCACTGACAACAATCTGTCTCCCGATTCCTGCATCAGCGTCGGCCAAATTGGGTACCCAGTCGACTCCAGCATCCGTTCTTTGCAGACGAAACCAATAGACCACGGCGCCAGCGTCCCACAGAGGACTCTGTCGATGATGCGACCAAAATGTCTTTCCAGTCACAATGTCCTTCAAGCCGTCGCCATCAATGTCAACCAAGTGAACGGAGTGCATTTCAGTGAACAAGAGGCCGTAACGGTTCTCTTCAGGCTTGTGTCCTACGATGATGTGTTTACGAAAATTGACCGGCGATCCGTTTCCGATCTGTTCGTACCACGCCAGTCCGTAGTCGTGCGCCGCCAAGCTGGTAATCACATCCTGATCGCCATCGCCGTCGACATCGTACGCATACATCTCTGCGCCACCGGCGGCCGCAAACGAAAACTCGTGTAGTTTCCAAGCGGGATCCCCTGCCAGATCTTCGGGCTGAGCGTACCAGCCACCCTTCATCAACATGTCCAGGCGTCCGTCGCCATCAATGTCTCCGATTCCGAGTCCATGGCCAAATCGTTTGGCGGTTACTGAGGGCGATATTGCGTGAAACATCCACTTCGAAAACGGGTCCTTCCAGTTGACCGTCACGTAACCGAAATGACCATCTCGAGTACAGACGAGTTCCGGACGATCGTCTCCGATGATATTGGTGAACTGCGGCGCCTCGTTCGAGACCCAATCGAACACCTCGTGCTTCGTCCAAGTGCTTTTCAAACCGGCTGGACCTGGGTTCTGATACACGTACGCCGGTGTACCCGGGAAACCGGCCGTTAAGACATCGTTATGCCCGTCCCCATCGAAGTCGTAGACCCAGCTAAAGAAATTGTCTGCGTACCGCTCGCGGGGTTGCGCCTTGGCGGGATAAATCTCGTGACCAACTTTGAAGGTCGGTCCCTCAAACCAGTACGGACCGTGCACGACATCCACCTTCCCGTCGCCATTGATGTCTCCGGTGGCGACACCCTCGGAATAGTAGACATCGGTCGCGATATGCCGAGAAAAACTTGATACCACTCTGTCTTCGGCCTGGCACTCTGCGGCAACTGCAAACGCCCAAACACCGATCGAAAATAAGACCACGAGCAAAAGTGACGACCGCCGCGGGAAAGAGTAAGACATCGAGTCATTCCTGAGGTAAAAACCAAATTGAATCAGGCAGACATTCTAACACCGCTCAGCGGCAGGATGCCGATCGCAGGCCCAGCCACAACGCGCGTTGGCGGGGAGCCATCGGGCGATCTCCGGCGGATTATTGGCACCAAAATACCACATAAAGTACGGCAAACAAGCAATTTAGGGCAGATGTTTTATTGACAGAAATAATAGGATGTCGCTATGCTCGAAGGTAGCCAATGCGGCTGAGAATACTCCTACTACCGTCGCATTTAGGCAATCCCCGTCCACAGATGTAATAGGTGGCGGTCTATTGTGAAACATCATGCTTTCGCTTCAACAATTTGGGCTGCGGACGGCACAACGGGGTTTGGAAATGACCTTCCCGACAATTTAGACACAGCTGGCAATGCAACCCGTATCGGCAATCCCACCGATCCGTGTCGGGAGTCCGGCACCAAGCGATACCAGCGGGCATTCCCGTCAATCGATCGCCGATAGACTGCTCCTTCATCCGCGAAGTGATCCATCGAGGCGGAGACCAGCATGTCGTTGCCTGAAAACGCGACCGCCGAGCAGTACGTTGTGTGCAATCCCTCCCGCTCGACACTCCAGCTTTCACCCGCGTCCCGACTGATGTAAAGCCCGATCGCAGCCGCAGCGATCACAATATCCGGGCGAGTTGGGTGGGCACGTACTTCGTGTACGTCACTCTCGATATCGATCGTCGGCCGCCAGGTCACACCGCCGTCGATCGACCGCGGAATGCCCCCACGTGAACGTTGGCGAGCAGTGTTCTTCCGTCGCAAGTCGCCGCGATGGAGCGAATACCAAGTGGAGGGCCAACGACTCGACCGTCGATGACAGCTGACCCGGCAAACCAACTCTGTCGCCCCTCCACCGAGTCGAAGCCGCTGAGTTGACCGGTCTTGCCTTCAGGATCGACCCTGAGCATCCGCACGTCATCCGTGCCAACATAGATGTCATCGCCAACCGCCACGACGCAGGCGAGATCGAAATCACCGGAAATGACTGTTCGCCACTCACCATCCACCGTGCGGCGGCATAGCGAGTGTCCACCGACAATGGCGATGGCGCCGCCACGGCCATCGCTCGCCAGCGATCTGACCGACTGCCCAGCGAGTTCTTGATGGCGAGGCTCGCCCGAGACAACGTGCAGTCCATCGCGCCATGTGCCGACAAGCACCCGTACGCTGGGGTTTGATTTTTCGTTTGCCATGGTGACAGTCATGGCCACATCCTGCCCTCTTCTCGAACAGGTGGCAACTGAAAATACAAGCACGAAGCGCCAGCGAGTAAGTCGTGAGAGCGGCAAATGACTCACTCGCTGGCGCTTCGTACTTGCATTGTTGACAAGTCAAAATGTTAAAAAAACTGGCTCAAAATCACTGAAAGAGCCAGTGCCACACCTACTCGTCACCTCATAAAGACGTATTTCTATCATAATTCACCACAATAGTGATTGATTTTGAGAGATGAACCGCTAAAACTAGGACTTATGTGACGTCCGTAATCCGGGAGGGATACGGAAAATGTGCAGCTAGGAGATGTTCAGTTATGTCAGCGGAGGCAAGGCGAGATCGCTTACTCGAAGTTATTCGCAATAAACGATTTGCGTCGCTACCTGACCTAGCCGAGATACTCGCGGTATCGGAATCGACGATCCGCCGGGATCTGGGTCACTTGGAGGAGAGTGGCACGACTCGTCGGACTCATGGTGGCGTCCTCTACGCAGGACCGTCGCCAAAACTGAAGCATTTTGACCATAAACAGTCGGAACACTGGGAGAAAAAGAGGAAGGTCGCTCATCGGGCGGCGGCGATGATCGCGGAGGGGGACACCGTGTTACTTGACGGTGGCAGTACCACCTACGAGCTCGCACAGCGACTGACGGATCGTCACTTGCAAGTGGTGACAAATTCGCTGCCAGTGGCCAACTTGTTCATTGGTTCACCTACGACAGAAGTCGTGATGATCGGTGGCTACGTGCATGAGCGAACGGGCGTCACGCTGGGGCCCTACGCGGTGGAGATGCTACGAGACCTAAATGTGCAAACGGCGATCCTCAGTGTGGCTGGCTTGACGGAAAAGGGCTTTTACAACAGTAACCTCCTGCTGGTGGAAACCGAGCGGGCGATGATGGAGGCGGCCGATCAAGTGGTGATTGTGGCCGACAGCACGAAGCTTGGACGTTCGAGCCTGGCTAAATTGTGCGAGCTAACGGCAATCGATGCCTTGATTATTGACGACGAACTAACCGAGGACTGGCGGAGTCGATTACTCGCTGCAGGTGTTCCACTGGTTGTGGCCCGAGACGAGTGCTAACCGCTACGTACCCGGTTCGAAAAGCGAGCGAATCCGACCACCGCAATGTGGCAACACGAACAATGATTAACATCGACCACAACACGATCGAGCGCATCGTTCGCGAAATTGTTCTTCGCGGAGCGAACGCTGGCCCCTCGACAAAGAGTAGGGGACCGGAAGCAACAGAAACGCCGCTGGTCGTCAGCATCTCGGCGCGTCACGTGCACCTGACCGACGAACACGTCGAGAAGTTATTTGGCCCTGGGCAAACGCTGACTCCAATGCGGCCGCTCTACCAGGACGGCTTTTTCGCAGCAGAACAAACAGTAATGATCGTCGGTCCGCGCCGCCGCATGCTTCCGAACGTCCGCGTGCTTGGACCGACTCGAAATCACAGCCAAGTCGAATTGGCGTTTACCGATTCGATTTCACTCGGCATCGACGTACCCGTACGACACAGCGGCAAGATTGATGGCACACCTGGCTGCGTCCTTGTCGGCCCGGCCGGTGTCGTCGAACTGGATGAGGGACTAATTCGGGCCGCGCGCCACGTCCACATCAACCACCGAGATGCGGCGACGATGGGCCTGAGCAACGGAGAAATGGTGAACCTCCGCATCGAGTCAGCGGGCTGCACGACAGTGTTTGAAGACTTGCTGGTTCGCGAGGATGCCAACAGCAAGTTGGAAGTGCACATCGACACGGACGAAGGCAACGCGTGCTTCCTGGATGCCGCCACCAAGGTGGAACTACAGAAACAGGTTCCGTGCGACTGCCACGACCACTAGACGGACACGCCGCAAATCAGGCGGCAAAACAATGACGCACTGGCGAAGCCAGTGGCACACATTACAGACACAGACGGGCTCCACGGGAGTCCTGATCTTATTTTGTTTTTTTCACCGAGCCGAACGCTCGGTGTCGTTTCCAGACCTTCGGTAATCCAAGGGAGTATCCGACATGGCAAAAGTAATGGCAGCGCTGGGCATGATCGAGACAAAAGGGTTCGTTGCCCTTGTCGAGGCCAGCGACGCGATGATGAAGGCAGCGAATGTAGAACTGGTTGGCTGGGACAAAGTGGGCAGCGGGCTCGTCACAGCGTTTGTCACCGGTGACGTGGCTGCGGTCAAAGCGGCTACGGACGCCGGCGCGAACGCTGCGAGCCGCATCGGCGAAGTCGTCAGCGTGCAAGTGATTCCACGGCCGCACGACGATTTGGGAATCGTTCTCCCAGCTCCAGTCAAACGAGCAACCACGAAATAGGCACTCTGCCTCTCAAACCTCAGCAGAATCAAAGGACTCGAGTTATGAAAAGTGCAATTGGATTGATCGAAACGAAGGGCTTGATTGCTTTGGTCGAAGCGACCGACGCCATGGCGAAGGCGGCCAACGTCAGCATCGTCAAACGCATCGCGATCGGCGGTGGGTTGGTCACGACCGTCGTCAGTGGCGACGTCGGCAGCGTGCGGGCAGCGGTAGAAGCGGGTGGCAGCGCCGCCTCTCAAGTGGGCGAGTTGGTCAGCAGCCATGTCATTCCTCGGCCCGCCGAAGGAATGGTCGAAGCGTACTTGTCCTAGTCTGCCGCGCGTTCAAGGAGAGTCGACAAGGAAGACAGGAGTTAGTTGGTCATGAAGATCTTGGTAGCGAACCTAGGCTCAACAAGTTTCAAGTATCGGTTACTCGATATGGACACCGAACGCCAACTTGCCCGTGGCGGGGTGGAACGAATTGGAGCCGACGAGAGTACTGGGTTCGTGGAAATCGACGATCAGCGGCGCGAATTGACCGCGGAAGTGGCAGATCATGCGGTCGCCGTACGACTCTGCCTTGCGCAATTGACGGATCCCGAGCACGGCTGCTTGCAGGACGCAGTGGAAGTTTCGGCTATTGGCTTTAAGGCAGTTCACGGAGGTCGGTTCAGCGGTGTGCAGCGGATCACAAGTGAGGTACTGGACGCGATGGAGGAGATGAACGACGTTGCCCCAGCACACAATCCGCCCTACATCCGCGCCATGCGCCAACTATCGGACAACTTACCTGACATTCCTTTGGTCGCTGCCTTTGAAACGGGATTCCATGCAACCATCCCTGCCAGTCAGAGAAATTACGCCGTACCACGCGAGTGGGCCGAGAAACATCTGGTGAAGCGATGGGGATTTCATGGTGCCAGCCATCGCTACATCGGTATGCGGATTGGCGAAATCCTGCAAAGGGACAACCTTCGTGTCATATCGTGTCACCTCGGTGGATCCAACAGTCTCTGTGGGATTCGAGACGGAGAGAGCATCGGCAACAGTTTGGGAATGAGTCCGCAGAGTGGCCTACCTCACAACAATCGCGTCGGAGACTTCGACCCGTTCGCGTTACCGATCCTGATGAAGAAAACAGGAAAGAGCCTGGAGCAGATACTGCAAGACCTGGCAAACCGCAGCGGGCTGTTGGGTGTGAGTGGTGTCAGCGGAGATATCCGTGATCTTGAGGAAGCTGCAGCGGACGGCAACGCCGACGCACAACTGGCGTTGGATTTGTTTGTGGACGAGATTCGTCGTCACCTCGGTGGCCTGCTGGTGGCTTTGGGAGGTGCAGATGTGATCGTGTTTACTGGTGGCATCGGTGAAAACAGCAGGTCGATCCGCCACGGTGTGTGTCGTGACCTCGCTGAACTCGGCATCGAACTGGACGCCACCGCCAACAAGACAGCAGCGGGTGAAACGGCCGTCCACACGGTCGGCAGCAAGACTCAAATCTGGGTCATTCCCACGAACGAGGAATTGATCGTGGCTCGCCAAACCAAGGCGCTGATGGAAAGGTAAGAAACGATGTTTGTCGCTAAAGTCACCGGATCGCTGGTCGCCACGCAAAAACTCGACTCGATGGTCGGGCAAAAGTTATTGATTGTCGAGCCATACCGGTTGGAACCGAAACGCCGTACGTCACTTGACACCACCGGACGGACATTTGTCGCCGTTGATACGCTGGGAGCCGGCGTCGGCGAATTCGTCCTGATCACGCAAGGATCAAGTGCCCGATTAACGCCAGAAACCAAATCGATGCCCATCGATACCGTCATCATCGGCATCGTCGACAAAGTTCACGTCGACCAACAATGCGTTTTTGATCGCGAGGACGCGAACGAATAGTGAATGGACTCTGGAGTGTCACGGCATGTGACCACAATAAGCAACTTCAACTTCAACAGCAACAACAAATACGATGCAACTCAACGAACAGATGATTCGCAGTGTGGTGGCACAAGTCCTGGCGGAAGTCGGCCAGGCCCCGTCCGTGTCAGCCCAATCCTACAGCGGACACCACGGTGTATTCCACGACGCCAACGAGGCGGTTGCCGCCGCCCGCGAGGCCTTTGAACAGCTTCGTGAACGCACGTTAGAAGATCGCAAGAAGATCATCGGTCACATTCGTCGAGTTTCGATTGAACAGTGCGTCGAGTTGGGCACGATGGAAATGAACGAGACGGGTATTGGCCGACTCGAGCACAAGATCGAGAAGCTGAAGACGCTGGGTGAACAGACACCGGGCGTCGAGTTCATGCGAAGTGAGGTGTTCAGCGGTGACCACGGATTGGCAGTCATCGAACACGCTCCCTTTGGCGTGATCGGTACGATCACACCGGTGACACATTCACTGCCAACAATTACAGGAAACGCAGTCAGCATGATCGCTGGCGGCAACACGCTGGTCGTCAATCCGCACCCGAGTGGTAAGAAAGTCGCCGCTGAAGGCGTCCGCCAATTCAACGAAGCAATTTACAACGACCTGGGCATTGACAATTTAATCTGTGTGATAGCCGAACCGACACTGGAAACGGCCGACATTATTTTCAAGCACCGCAATGTGTCTCTAATCTGCGTGACCGGTGGCCCGGCTGTTGGACGAGCAGCACTCAATAGCGGCAAGCGTGCCATCGTGGCGGGACCCGGCAACCCACCGGTCGTGATCGACGAAACGGCTGATCTTGATCGCGCGGCGAGCTGCATCATTCAGGGCGCTGCGTACGACAACAATCTGCTCTGCATTGCCGAGAAGGAGGTGTTTGTCGTCAACTCGGTGTTCGATCAAGTGATGCAAGCGATGGAGCGAGCCGGAGCGGCCCGGTTGAACGCTCGCGAAGTCGATCGTCTGACGAAGACGGCGATCGTTGAAGTCGGAGAAGGTGAGCATCGTCACCACGTCCCATCGAAGGATTTCCTTGGTCAAGATGCGTCCATCTTAGCGAAAGCAGCCGGAAAGAACGTCGCATCGAATACCGAATTACTCTTCGGCGAAACCGATGAATCCAATCCATTCGTCCCGGTCGAACAGATGATGCCGTTCGTTCCCTTCGTCCGCGTCGCCTGCATCGAAGAAGCAATCGCCAAAGCAAAACACCATGAACACGGCTTCCGCCACACGGCAATCATCCACTCGAACAGCGTTCGCAACATGACACGGATGGGGAAAGCCCTCGATACAACGCTCTTTGTCAAGAACGGTCCATGCATGGCGGCACTGGGATTGGGGGGCGAAGGCTATCTGTCTTTCTCGATCGCCGGTCCCACCGGTGAAGGCGTCACCACGCCACTCACGTTCACTCGAGAGCGCCGCTGCTCGATGATCGACGATTTGAGGATCATATAACTCCCAGGGAAAGACTCGACGCAACGTAGCCGCGACCGGACAACTTTATGCAAATCGCCACCGTCATTGGAAATGCAGTTTCCACCATAAAGCACCCTTCGATGCAGGGACGGAAACTGATGATCTGCCTGCCGCGAATGGCCGATGGTGTAACCACTGACGGCTACCCGATCGTCGCGGTAGACGGCATCGGAGCCGGTGTGGGAGAGAAGGTGATTATTACCAGCGACGGACGCGGCGCACGTGAAATGCTGAATGTCGATGCCACTCCCGTGCGGTGGACAATCGTCGGCATCCAAGACCCGAATACAAGTCAGCAATAATGCCCTCGAGCCTCGACATACAACGAATCGTCCAGGAAGTCTTGCGACGACTCGATACGAGCCAACCGGAGTCCCCGATCGTCGCGTCGTCGCGTCTCGTGTGGCCGCACCGTGTTGTCAGCGCTCAATCGCTCGAACATCGATTGAAGGGAGTCAGTGAGTTGGTTGTGCCGGCGACCGCGGTAATCACTCCAGCTGCCCACGATGAACTGCGATCTCAAGGCGTTGCTGTCGTTCGCGCCGATCAAGACTCGACCCTTCCCACAGTTCCGGTTGCGATCCAAGGCGAGGTGAGTGGGATCGAGGATTCCGACGCCACACGAATCGACACTGATCGAAAGTGGAGGTCATTCCTTCATGCGGCAGTCTCACGTCGGCAAACTCCACTCGCCATCACCCCGCAACCGCACCGCGTGGCCTGTCTCGCCAATCGGGACGAATTACTGCGAGCGGTGGCCGTGACCGATTTGTGTCACCTGAAAGACGTTGTGGACCAAACGCGGGCAAACGTTCTCTGCATTAGCGCCGAGACGATGGCAACAACGTCCCTACCGAATCTCCGTCAACAATGGCAACAATTAGCAGCCAGCCAGGCCGCACAAGCGGGCAGCGACAGAGGAGGCATCGGATGAGAATCGCCAAAGTCCTTGGAACCGTGACGCTTAGCAGTTGCCACCCGAGTTTTGTCGGCGCTCGACTGAAACTGATTGCGCCGCAAACACTGGAAGAACTACAACAAGACCTAACACCACAATCCGACATGCTCGTCGCCTGGGATGACCTGGGAGTAAACATCGGGTGCCAGGTGGCGATCGCCGAAGGGGGCGAAGCGGCTCAACCGTTTCGACCAGAAATCAAGCCGGTGGACTGCTATAGCGCCGCGCTGCTTGACCAAATCAATATCGATCCGAAAGCAACTTCCTTACAAGAACGAAAGTAATGACCCCAGTGGTCTAAGAGGGTTTGAACAGATGGACAACGTACACAGGATTAAGCAAGACATCGTCGAAATTGGAAAGCGAATCTACAACAAAGGATTCGCGGCTGCCAACGACGGCAACATCTCGGTGCGAGTCGGTGAAAATGAGGTACTCTGCACGCCTACAATGCACTCGAAGGGCTTCCTCAAGGTCGACGATATTTGCACGATCGACATGGCCGGGAAACAGACAGCAGGTCGCAAAAAGCGATCCAGCGAAGCTCTCCTCCATCTGGAGATCTATAAGCAACGTTCGGACATCAAGAGTGTCGTGCATTGCCATCCGCCGCATGCGACCGCTTTCGCAGTTGCCCGGGAACCGATTCCACAGTGTGTACTTCCAGAGGTAGAGGTCTTCCTTGGCGATGTACCGATCACCAAATACGAGACGCCCGGTGGCCAGGATTTTGCCGACACGATTCGACCATTCGTCGATCGGACGAATGTCATCATCTTGGCGAACCACGGAACAGTGAGCTTTGGTGAAAATGTGGAACGAGCCTACTGGTGGACGGAAATTCTGGATGCCTATTGCCGGATTTTGATCCTCGCAAAGCAACTCGGCAAAGTGCATTACTTTAGCGAAGAGAAGGAACGCGAGCTGTTGGATCTCAAACAGCAATGGGGATTTAGCGACCCGCGCAACACCAAGGAGTTCGAGGACTGCGACGTCTGTGCAAATGACATCTTCCGTGACAGTTGGGCGGAGTCGGGTGTCGAGCGCAACGCATTCGAAGCACCACCGGCCATGGGTCCTCGTGCTGTGAAGTCACCCGCATCAGCCGATACCGCTGAATTGATCAAGACCATCACCGAACAGGTGATGGCTCAATTGCAAAAGTAAGAGAAAATAGGACGTGACGTAATGGCACAATGTGCGGTCATTCCATCAAGTCAGTAAAGAACGTGCCGTCAGGCAGAGGATTGAGGAATCGTCGATGAAGGTCAGCATTATTGGTGGTGGTGGACTTGTAGGATCGAGCGCGGGGTTCGCTTTGCAATGCAGCGGCGTCGTTCGCGAGATCGCATTGCTGGATGTCAATGAGAAACTGGTCGCTGGTCAAGCACTGGACCTCCTGCATGGTGGTCCAAGCACGTCGGATCAAATCATCAGTTCAGGTGGGTACGAACATGTGCCCGACAGTGACATCATCTGCATTACCGCTGGCCTTCGACGTAAGCCCGATGAAAGCCGGCTTGACTTGATCAACCGCAACACCGACCTGTTTTTATCGATACTCGATGAAGTGGCCCGTGTCGGAGTGAAGGATTCCGCAATCGTGTTCGTGGTGTCCAACCCGGTCGACATCCTGACGTATGTCGCGGCGCAACGACTCTCTCTTCCGTTGCATCAGGTCCTTGGCCTGGGCACGCAACTCGACACGATCCGATTCCGCAGCTTGATCGCGGAACATCTCAAGGCCGCTCCCACACAAGTTGACGCAATTATTTTGGGTGAACACGGCGACAGCATGGTGCCGATCTGGTCCAGCGCGACGCTCGGCGGTCTTCCACTTGGCAAATTTTCTGGCTGGACGGCAAACACGGCCAGTGACCTTTTCACGCGCACCAAGGGATCTGGGGCTGAAGTGATTTCGAAGAAAGGCGGAGCTGGTTTCGCGGTCGGCATCGCCATCCGTGACGTCATCGATACCATCGTTTTGGACAAACAGCGACTGTTGCCGATTAGTAGCGTTCAGGATGGTTGTTACGGCATCCGCGATGTGGCTTTAAGTGTCCCGTCCATCGTCGGCCGTGGAGGAGTTATAAAACGGTATGAAATCGACTTATGGCCCAAGGAAATACAGGGGCTAAGTCGGTCCGCACAGGTCCTTCGGCAGACCCTCGACACGGTCATGAAACGAATCGGACGTTGACATGCTCCGCCATCTGGCAAAGAATCTGGTGAGTGGTCGTATTCACCGAGGACCAGCCAATGGAAATCCGGAAATACTCTTCCATCGTTTTTTCTGCTTTGTTGATCACCTGCGTTCTACTAAGGGTCGCTTCAGCATCCGAGCAGAACGACGTTCTTGTGATTGCTGTCCCAACAAATAATGGGACGCTAGCGTGGAAAGACGTTTGGCGTGAAGTCGTGCGACAAGCGGGAGTCGAGATCCACGTCCCCTTCCCTGGTTCAAAGACCGTTGATCTGAATTCAAGGAGTGGACGTTGGACGCTCTACGGCTTGAATCTATTGTTAAAGCCCGACTTTCATCTGAAACGTGAGCGCGACCGACTGCTTGTGGAAATCGACAGGGAGGCGATCAGAAAAAGAAAGCAAAAGTTGGGGAGCACGCTGCGAACAGCTACCGCTCGTGAAGACTCAGCACTCGGCCTGCATTACGACCGCGACAAGCTTCAAACTGATCATATCGTCCTGATTGTCCACGGATTCGCATCGGCACCCGATGAGCTTCGAAACGTCGAGGCTCGACTTGCCGCTGCCGGGCATGCAACGGCACAATTCGGCTATCGAAGTCGTAACGGCGTACAAGTGGCTGCTCGAGACCTTAGTTCGGCCTTGCACGAATTCGCAAAGAACCACCCGCAGGTGAAAGTTACCATTGTCGCACATTCAATGGGCGGACTGGTATCGCGATGGATGCTCGAGCACGCTGAACTGGCTCCCGCCCCCAAGTGCGTGGTTCAGTTGATCATGGTCGCGACGCCCAACCACGGAAGCGACTTGGCCTTCCCCGGTCTAGCAGGCCCACCGATACGACTGCCTCTCGTCGAGATCGTCCCGTCGCGCGTTGGTAAGTTGGTGAGTGACATCACCGAGGAAGTCAATGTGTCGTTGCGCGATTTACGACCGGAGTCGAAAGTCCTCCGGCATCTTAACCAACTCGATCGAAACTCTGCCGTGTCCTACTCCATCATTTTGGGAACACGCGGAAACCTGAACTCTGAGGTTCCCTCGGCCATCGACGGACTGCTGAGGCTTCACCGTCGTGGCCGCGTCGAACGGATCGTGTCGGAACAGTTCACGTATCTCAGAACTCAATTGGGCGATGAAATGTTGACGGGACAAGGAGACGGCGTAGTATCGCTCAAGAGCGGGCTATTAGACGGCGTAACCGATGTGCTGGTCCTCCCGATGCATCACAATGACATTCTCAGATCGACCTCGTCAGTCTTCGAAGACCTACTGGAAGGCATCGAAGCTCGCATCGATCGTGCACCAAATGGCGGATGCGGTGAGTGACATCCGGAGTCCAAGAGTCTTCTGCTACCAGGTATGCTTGCCTCGCCGGGCGGCATTGATCGCCTCAAGGCTATCCAGTGCAATTCCGGGATCTCTCTGATCAACCAGGAACCGGTCGAGCTCGGCGGCCATGCGGTCGCGCACCACAGCCAAGTCCGCATCGTTTGCCAAGTTTGTCAGTTCGAACGGATCACTTTTCGTCTCATACAGTTGTTCCGCCGGGCGATGCATGTATCGCTTTACCAGCGTGTAGGTCTGCGCGTTGTTCCAACTGCCAGACACCCACGTCGCCCAATACGGGTTGTTCAGTTTGCCATCACCCGTCCACCCCATGAGGTGCTTTTCAATGTAGATTTCGGCCGGTTTTAGGTTGCGAATGTAGCGGTACTGTCCGTCACTGATCGTCCTGATTGGATACGCGGGACCTTCTGGAACGTTGTTGTGGATACCGTAGACAAATTGGCGGTGCTGATCACTCCTGCCCTCCAGAACGTGCCGAAAACTACGTCCGTCGAACGCAGCGTTATCCGGTGTTCCACCGGCGAAATCCAGCAACGTAGGCAACACATCGGCGTAGTGAACAAGGGCCGAAGTTCGCTTCCCTGCCGGTACCGTTCCCGGCCAACGCGCGATTAACGCAGTGTGTAGGCCGGTATCCCAATTCGTCCACTTGCAACCGGGAAACTGTGAGCCCTGTTCCGATGTGAAGAGCACCAGTGTCGTGTCGGCCTTTCCCGATCGTTTCAGGGTCTCCAAGATCTCCCCAACTTGCCCGTCCATGTAAGTAATTTCGGCCAAGTATCGAGAAAACGCATCGCGAGTCTTTGGTGTGTCAGCGATGTTGGGTGGCAGTTCGATTTTCGCTGACGGATACTCGGACGGATCTCCCATCACCCAAGGCACGTGGGGTTCTACCAACGCCACGACCAGACAAAAAGGCGTCGTGTCACTGCGCGTGATAAACTCTACAAGACCATCCATGTCGTGTGTTTTCGTAGGGCTACGAACGCAACTTTGGTCAAACCCGCCAACCTTTTCAAATGGAAACGCCGAGGCTGGTTTTACGTGTATCTTCCCAGCGATCCCCACTCGATAGCCACGAGCACCCAGCATCTGCGGTATGCTCTTGGTTTGCGGACGACTGGCCGAGTGATTCCAGGCACATCCATTGCGGAG
Source organism: Planctomycetaceae bacterium (assembly GCA_012959465.1). Taxonomy (GTDB): domain Bacteria; phylum Planctomycetota; class Planctomycetia; order Pirellulales; family Pirellulaceae; genus UWMA-0346. The sequence goes on along the minus strand of DUDC01000342.1, from coordinate 14,936 downwards.
GGGGAATTGCCCGCTGTAGAGCTCCGCTCGACATGGCTGGCACATCGCCTCGCTTAAATAGGCATGGTTAAACGTCAGCCCTTGAGTTGCCAAGCGATCGATATTCGGCGTCATCGCGTTCTTGCCACCGTACAGCGCCAGGTCATTGTGCGTGCAGTCGTCCGCCATCACGATCAGCACATTGGGCGCATCTCCAGCAGCCCGATTGCCGCCTGCGAATAAACCAACGAGGATCATGACGGCGTAAAAACGAGGGTTCAATAGATGCCTGATCATTGGCAACGGGCTCCACACCAGTTGAGATGAGTTGAGTTCAGGGTCGCGATGCTCAATTGCCAGTTCGACAACGACGGCAATGGGGAAAAAAAGTTCGTCGGTAGGTGTTTCACGCGCGCAAAAATGGCGGGAAGTCGAATTCGTCACCGTTGTACTTTGGAACGTCGGGCAGAGTCCAATTCGTCGAACATCCCCAAGATCGAGTTGACAATCTTGATCGATGCATCAAACTCGACAAAGTTCGTCCCCAACCAAGTCTCGTATCCTCCCAAACGGTGCTGCCGTGGCGTTGGCAAGTAGCCGTAGGATCCATTGGCCAACTCGATAGTGAACGTTTGCTCAAATGGACCGCGATCCTTTAACTCCAACCCAATCTCGGCAAACGCCTCAAAGGGGATCGCAGCGACACCCAATTCTCCGATGCAAATCGTTTGCAAGGGAACGTGAACCGTCGTTGGTGCCCTCTTGAGTTTTGCGATTCGATCGGCATAGATCCTCGTTCTACTGTGGCCCTGGTCTGTGTCCGACGCGACGGAATTTGCCAAGTGTTGCAGCATTTCCCGGCTTGGCTTGCGCAGTGTCAGCTGCAACTCGGTGACGCGAGCAGCAAGCGGTACCCAGTCGTGAAAAACAACTTTTTGATTCGCCTCGTACACACGGCTGGCGACTTTCTCGGCCACCTCTTGCATCTTTTCGTATGACTTGTATCTCTTTCGCTGTGAACTGGACTGCGTGAAATTGATGTTGTTGACATCACCACTGGTGCCATTGGAGAGCATGCCGACGAATGCCGGAGTCTGATCGTCAGCTCCCAATTTCTCAGCCACCAACTTGGCAAAGCAGCCGAAATAGTCTGCCGAAACTTCGCCTGTTGGAACACCGCCCACATAGTGCAGCGAATAATTGGCTAACAGAGCAATCGGACGACCTGTGACACTCTGCACCGAAATGAAACTGATTTCTGGGTCGGTGGGACCGGCTGGGCGGTCCAACACGGCGCTTCCGCGAGGCGGGTTCATACGCACTTGGTCAACGCCGCCAAAGGGATTGGAAAGCAAGCCGGCGTCCTTTACATACCATCGGCGGTTGAATACCTCCGTCGGCTCGTCGATTTTCCCCCACCCGATTCGAGCAGGTTCGAGATGGTTCAGGGCGCGACGAACACCATCAGAAATCCGCTTGGCCAAGAACCGCTGATAATCCGTCAAGTCATCTTCCCAAATGACCTTGCTCGGCCCACGGGCTGTTGTCGCCGAGTGGGTGTGAGTCGAGGCCATGAGTAAATGACTCGCCGGAAGCCCAGTCGTCTTGCTCACTTCGGCCTTGGCGAGTTCGAACACCTCGCGAGAAATCCCAACGTTGTCGCACAACACGATCGCCAATTTCGTTGCGCCATCGTCTAGCACAAGACAACGCGCGTACAGCTCGTCGTGGATGTGCGTCGCTGGAACTGGCTTCCAACCGCCGACGATCAATTCACCGAGTGGCGGTGTAATGTTGCTCGCCGATGCCCCGGCGCGAAACACGTCTCCATCGGTTTCTGCCTTTAAATCCTCCTGACCAGGATGTGAAAAACCGATGAGAATTGCCAGTACGACGGCGGTACGCAGGGAGGCAAAAAGAAATGACGGACGCATTAGCTCTCTCCTGTGCGATCAACGAGAAAAACGCAATACGATACGTAGAGTACCACAGCGGTGTACACAATTCACGTTTCGCGGGCTCACACGGGCGGCTACCTGACATGGCCACCCCGCGGGCGTCGCCGCAGCTAGCCTTCCGTCGTGTGCCGGGATCATTGTTTGGTGATCGGCAAGGCCGCTGCTGCCGATTCGTCGGTTTGAGCAATAATGGTCTCGTTCGATCGACCGCGTCGCTCGATGGTCGTCGCGGTTGTCTCGGTGGGTCCGATTTTTGAGTACCGCAACATGAGCCCCGCTGCAAAATGTCGACCAGCCTCTGTCTCCTCGCCCACTAACAACACAACCGGTCCTTGGAAGCCCTGAGGCACCAGCGCCAGAGCACTGCTGGCGTCCTTTTGCTGGTGAACGTACTGCAACATGTCGTTTTCCGGTTCGTTGCGGCCAACCACAATCTTCGTCGCCTCGCTGTAGCGAAAATGTCGACCGTGTTTGAGCAGTTCGAATTGCCAGCGGCTACTTTCCGGTTCCAACACGACTAGGTCATACACTTTTCGTGAGAATAGTGGTTCGGTTAATGCACAACCCGATGAGGGCATCGGTATGTCGGTGATCCCCAACTCCTTTGCCAAGCGGATAAGGCCTTTACGGCTGCGGCCGAAGAACTGATAGAGTTTCGATCGGTCTACCCACCCTTCGCGTTCAGGCAATGTGGGTGCCAGCAGTTGTGCAGAGAGGGGGCGTAACAACAGGTCCTCTAGACCGGAGTGGTGAGATATGGCGTGCAGGTCCCGCTTCTTTTGACTCATCGGACGTTGGCCGACCACCTCACCGCTGACGATGAACTGCGCGCCAGTCTGCTCCATATAGGACTTGGCTCGCTCAAACATGTAGATGCGACAATCGACGCATGGATTGGCACCTTTTCCGTAGCCGAAGCGGGGGTGCTTGACGATGTCCAAATAATCGTCTTGTTGGGTCAAAACGGTGAGCGGAACATTCAGGTCCCTCGCCGCCTGAGCTGACTGGTCCTGACAACAAGTGAAGATCGTCTTGAAGTTGAGTGCCTCGACTTCAATTCCCTGTTCCTGCATGATCCGAATCGCCAGCTTGCTGTCCAAACCGCCCGATAACAACGTAACGCAGCGAATTTTTTGCACTCGATTCACCTTAGGGGCCTGTGCCGTACGATCGTCTAGATCTCATCGGCAGACTTTTTATGCGAAACATCCATGTCGCGTTCGGAATCGCCAGTTGGGTCATTGGCAACGTCCGCTGAGCTGTCTTCTGTCGAGGGTGGTTCAATTTCCTCGAGCGCGTTGCACGCCGCTCGTTGTTCCGCTTCCTTCTTACTTCGGCCCCAGGCCCCCTCAAACAGCCGATCGCCAACTCGTGCGGCGACCTTAAAGCACTTGCTATGGTCTGGTCCTTTTTCATCGATCAGCTTATAGACCGGTGTATTTCCGAATTGGCGTTGAGCGACCTGTTGAAGGTGCGATTTGTAATTCTCGCCATGCCCAGCGTCTGTCACGGCTTCGATCTGCGGCTTCATATGTTCAAGCACAAAGTCCCGCGCAGGTTCCAGACCACCGTCAAGGTAGACCGCCGCGACAATCGCCTCAAACACGTC